>CAMAUI010000003.1 GCA_945861385.1 Prosthecobacter debontii | reverse complement strand
GTGGCGACACGGCCTCCGCCCTCGCCGCGGGATGCCCCGTCGTGATGAAGGCGCACGGGGCGCATCCGGGGACGGCGGAACTCGTGGCGGGCGCCATCTACAAGGCGATTGAAAAGTGCGGCGTTCCGCACGGCGTGTTCTCGATGCTGCACGGTGCGGGCCGGGTCGTCGCGCAGGCGCTGGTGACGCATCCGCTTGCGCGCGGCCTTGGTTTCACCGGCTCGGTGCGCGCGGGGCGAGCGTTGTTCGATGCCGCGGCGGCCAGGCAGGAGCCGATCCCCGTTTTCGCGGAGATGGGGTCTTTGAATCCCGTCTTCCTGCTGCCCGGCGCGCTGCACGAGCGCGCGCCGCAGATTGCGGCCGGGCTGAAAGGCTCATTCACGCTTGGCACCGGGCAGTTTTGCACGAAGCCCGGACTGGTGTTCGCGCTTGGTGGCGCTGACTTCGAGAGGTTCACGGCGGAGTTTCGCTCCCAAGTCCAGACTACTGTGCCAGCCACGATGCTGACGCCGGCGATCTGCGATTCATTCCACGAGGGCATCGAAAAAATCCGCTCCATCCCCGGGGTGAACGTGGTCGGGGAAACCGGCGCCGATGCCGACCCTGCGAAGACGCAGGGCGAGCCGGTTGCGTTCCTTTGCGACGCCGAGACATTTTTGCTCCACCACGATTTGCGCGACGAAATCTTCGGGCCCTACACGCTCCTCGTCATGGCCCGGAGCGTGACGGAACTCGAAGCCGCTGCGCGCAGCCTCGCCGGCCAGCTCACCGCGACCTTCCACGCCACGCCGGAGGACCTCGCGGCGTTTCGCGACCTGCTCGCCATCGTGGAGCGCCGCGTGGGGCGGATCGTCGTGAATGGATTTCCCACGGGCGTCGAAGTCTGCCCCTCGATGCAGCACGGCGGGCCGTACCCGGCCAGCACGGACGCGCGTTTCACAAGCGTCGGCACCGCTGCGATCCTGCGCTGGGCGCGCCCGGTGACGTTCCAGGGTTTTCCCCACGAATCGCTGCCGCCTGAGCTGCGCGATGAAAACCCGCGCGGGATGATGCGCACGGTCAACGGCATCCTGAGCCGCTGAAGTGTCTCGCGGCACCGGCTAATCGTCGTCGTCCTCCGCGAGATGGACGGCCCATTCCGGGTAAGGCTCAGCGGTTCCGCGCATGGCACGCCAGAGGATGCGGTTGAGAAGATCCTCGGGGGCCTTGTCCGGCTCGTTCAGGTTGAGGGCGCGGCTTTTTTCCTCGTCGTTCTTCAACTGCGGATCGAGGAGCTGTTTCGGGTCGGGATTGCTCCCGTCGAGCGGAATGAGATTTGGCACGGCGACGTAGGGCGTGAAATCGGGGCGGTCCGTGAACACGTCGTGCATCGGGGTGGCTGTGGCATCGAGGAGGTTCATCGGCGGAAGGCCCGTGATCAGCTCGATCGTCCGCATCACACTGGTCTGGTTGTACTGGGTGCTGACTGTTGCTTTGCGCTTCGTGTACGGGGAGATGACGTAGCAGGTGGTGCGGTAGCCGCTCACGTGATCGAAGCCGTTCTGCGGATCGTCCTCGATGGCGATGATGCACGTCTCCGGCCAAAACCGGCTGTGGCTCAGAGCCTCGACGATCAAGCCGAGGGCGAGGTCGTTGTCGGCGACTTGCGCGCCGGGCGATGGCGCCTTGCCGCGCGTGCCGCCGGTGTGGTCATTTGGCAGCGCCATCATCATGAGCTGCGGAAGACGCCCGGTGGCCTCGTACTGCCGGAGATCATCAATGAACGCCTGCGCGCGGAGGACGTCCGGAACGTTCAAGTCCCAGCCAACTGTGTCCAGATTTGAAATGCCGCGGAGCGATTCGACGCCCGGCTTGCAGGCGATCTTGGTGAAGGCGGTCTTGTTTTTCCAATCAAGGTAGAAGTCCTTCCACGTGGGACGGTCCTTGCGCTTCGTGTCGGACCAGATGCAGTCGGAGATGCACGCTTCGCCGTAGTTGCGGAAGGACACACCGTGCTTCACGGCATTGTCCCAGATGAAGCCGGCGGGCGAGTAGGCAAGGGCGTCGAACGCCTCCTCGGATTTCATGTTCATGTAACTTCGAGGCCAGTTGTTGTGGTTGCGCTCGACGTAGTCGGTGGCCATCGAGGAGTTCGTCCACTGGTGCCCGTCCGCGCTCTGGATGCCGGAGCAATAGGTGTTGTCGAGCAGCGCGAATTCGCGCGAGAGCTTGTGCTGGTTGGGCGTGAACTTTTCCCCGAAGATGACGAGGCGCGGGTCGCCGTTGCCCTCCTTCATGTCACCGAGGACCTGGTCGTAAGTGCGGTTTTCCTTGATGATGTAGAGCACGTGCTTGAACACGCTCGGCTCGCCGACCCGCTCCGGCACAGGGCGCGGCGCGACACCGGGGCGCGGGGGGAGGGCGGCATCCTTCATGATGCCGTAGCGCATGTTCACGTGTGCGACGGTCGTGAGTTTCGCGAGTTCCTCCCTGGTGGGCACAGGCACGAGCGAGAGGGTGCCAAAATAATCCTTGCTGTTCCTTTTCACCGTCTCGCCGGGCTTGAACACCTTGTGCGCGCCGCGGCCCTTGATGTTTGCGACCGCGATCTGTTTGCGGGCTTGGTCGTACGCGATTGCCCCGGGGAACCAGCCGGCGGGGATCAGCCCCTCGAACTTCGACCCGCCGGGCTCGAATTCGATCACCGCGACCGCGTTGTGGGTTCCGTTCGCGACGAATAGCCGGTCGCCGCCCTTTTCAAAGGCGAGCGCCGTCGGCTGCGCCCCGAACAAATCCGCGGGCGTCGGACGCGCCCAGATTTTTTCGATGATCTTGCCCGTCGCCGTCCCGATGACGCTGAGCGTGTCCTCGCCAGTGTTGCACACGACGACGTGCGCGCCGTCCGGGGACAGCGCCATCGCGCTCGCGTGCCTGCCCGTGAGGAGTTCATCCACGACGGTTCCGGTCGTGAGATCAATGATGCTCACCGAGCCCTCGCTGGCGATGTGGCGCACGGGATCCACGCGCACCATTGTGCCGCGCCCCGCCGGGCCGGTGAGGTCGGCGGGTCCGGGGCGGCGGCCTCCCCAGTTGCTCACGTATGCGCGCCCATGGTGGATGACCACGTCGTAGGGCGCGACGCCGACATCGAATGTGCGCAGCAGCTTCCTGCTTTCGATTTCGATCTCGGCGACCTTGTTGCCGAGATTCAGGCAGACATAGAGCAGCTTCCCGTCCGTGCTGACCGCAAGCCCGCTCGGGATGTCGTTGTTGCGCTTGGGCGCGCGGGCCGGGGGAAGAGGGATGGTGCGAACCGGCGTGACGTTGCCAGTCGCGGCGACGGCGAATTCCTTCACGCTGCCATTCACGTTGCTCATGAAAATCCGCGAGCCGTCCGGTGAAAAAACGATGCCTGTGAATGAAAGCTGGCCGTCCCTGTCCGTGCCGGGCGCGGGTTTCGGCGGCGGTGCGGCTGCACCGACTGGCGGGACAGCGCTTTTCACTTCCGGCGACTTTTCCGCGGGCAGCGTGACTTGCTGGAGAATTTTCCCCGTCGCGGGATCAATGATGACGAGTTCCGCCGTCTTCCCGGATGTTGCGAGGAGTTTTCCATCCGGTGAAAGCGCGATCGCCTGCGGGCGCATCTTCGGCAGTTCCACCTGCGTGCCGGCGGGTGTCAGCAGTTGGTTTGTGGGGGTCATCCACTGGCCGCCCGGTTGTTGTCCGACGACTTCTGGAGCGGGTTTTTTCTCCGCGCCGACGGGAAGCGCGAGCGCGAAAATGCAGGCGGCGAAGCGAGTGATTGTGGTCATCCGGGCGCGGAGAGTGTGTGGCAGAGCGGGTTTGTCAACCACACCGCCCGATCCACGCAGCCGCCGCCTGTTGATTCCAGCCGATGCACGGGACAAGCGCGGACGCACAGCCGAATCGCGCGAGACCATCCACGCCTGCGACCACTTGCAGCAAGGCGCCGCAGCCGATCGCCTCGCCAAACCACTCCTTCACCGGAAGCGTGCGCTTCGGCGGCTGCGGGAAATTGCGAGCCACGGCCTCTCGAATCGGATCGTCCACCCACGTTCCGTTCGCACCGTCCGCGATCAGATCCACCGGGCCGCGGTGGGAATGCACTGAAAGCGCGGCCGACAGCGCGCCCGCCGCGTCCTTGCGCGAGAAAAACGATTCGCCCGGGGCGATCTCGATGGTTGCCCGCCCGCCCTCGCGCTGGAGCAGCACAGCCGCGGCGCCCTCGGCGATGATCGCGCCCCGCCTGCCCGCCGGGCTGCGCGGAACGGTGCGCGCCGTCGCGAGGAGCCGCCAGTCGTGGTGCGCCTCGGCGAGAATCCAGTCGAGTTCCTCCGCTGCGACGACGAGCACGTGATCCGCGTCGTTTATCGCGAGCAGTTGCGCGGCAAAATGCAGCGCCTGCATCCCGACCGTGCCGTCGCCGACGAGCGTGTAAGTGGCGCCGTCCACGCCGAGCATTGCCGCGAGATGGCTCGCGGGTGCGTTGTAAACGGTCTCGGGAAAAAGCAGCGGACTCGCCGCGTTCGCGCCCTGTTTGACCACCTGCTCGTAAAAACGCCGCGTGTATTGCACACCGCCGCTCGAGACGCCGAAGACGACCGCGAGCCGCGATTTCACAGGCCCGGCCAGCTCCAGCCCGCTGTCCGCCAGCGCGGCTTTGCCCGCCGCCGCGGCGAAGAGGCTGATCGGGCTCGCGCGGCGCATGCGCGGCTCGCGGCCGAGATGCGCAAGCCCGGCAAGCACTGCCTTTGGAACCGGTGCGACCACGTGTTCGCGGGCCGTTTCCGGATTCACCACCCTGGTGAGTTCCGGCGATTCCCCCGCATCCACGCGCCTCCACACTTCGTCCATCCCGCACCCCAGCGGCGTCACGCAGCCGATGCCTGCGACCGCCGCCCTCACGCCCGAGCCTCCTCGATCACCACGCTGGCATTCGTGCCGCCGAACCCGAACGAGTTCGACACCGCGCACCCCACGCGCGCATCCCGGCTCGTGTTGGCGACGATGTTCAAATCCCACGCGGGATCACGCTCGCGGAAATTGATGTTCGGCGGCAGGAACCCGCCGCGGATTGCGAGCACGCAGAACACCGCCTCCACAGCCCCCGCGGCGCCGAGCGAATGCCCCATCATGGATTTCGTGGAACTCACCGGCACGCCGGGGCCGAACAGCTTTGCAATGGCCAGCCCCTCGCTCGCGTCGTTGAACGGCGTCGCGGTTCCATGCGCGTTGATGTAGTCCACGCGGCCGGGCTCGAGCGCCGCGTCATCGAGCGCGCGCTGCATTGCCAGCTCGGGGCCAATGCCGTTCGGGTTTGGCTGGGTGAGGTGATGGTTGTCCGTCGAAATCCCGTAGCCGCTGATCTCCGCGAGGATCGTGGCGCCGCGCGCGCGGGCTGATTCCCATTCCTCCAGCGCGAGCACCGCCGCCCCCTCGCCCAGGACCAGCCCGGTGCGCGCCCTGTCGAAAGGCCGCACCTTTTCCGTCGTCGAGGCCTGCAATGAATCGAACCCCGCGTACACCATCTCGCAGATCGCGTCGTAGCCACCGCATAGCGCGCGGCTGCACTGGCCGGCCCGCACGAGCCGGAATGCGTGCCCGATTGCGTTCGTGCCGGATGCGCAGGCATTCGCGATGATTTGCAGTGGAGCGCGGAAACCCGCCGCGCTCATCGCATCGAGCAGCGGTTTCTGCGGCGGATAATTCGCCACCAAGCGCGCGCGGTCGCGGTCGCGGCGATGCTCGACCTGCGAGCGATAGTAGCTTTCACCGAAAGACATCCCGCCGCTCGTCGTGCCGACCACCATGCATTCGGGCTTGAATGCCGTGTCGCCCGCGAGCGCCTCGCGCACGGCGTGGATCATCATGTGGCTCGCGCGATGCAACCGGCCTGCGCGCGCAACGTCCGGCAGAGGCATCGGGGCGACCTGCCCGGCGGTTTTCGAGCGGCACTTGGCGGTGTCAAACGCCGTCACCGGCGTCACGCAGTCGCGCCCCTCGCGCAGCGCGGCGGCATTCGCGGCCGCGCCGCGCCCGAGTGGGCTGACGATCCCGATTGCGGTGATGGCGACGCGGCGGTGGTTGGATCTGGCTGGCAATCGAGGCACTTGAAATTGGGAGGCGACGTTACGCGGGCGGGCGTGTGCAGTGCAACGCCGCGCAGTTGGCAAGCGCCGCGCGATGCCCTATGCCCGCCGCGATGGATGGAAAAATCACCCGTGAAACCAGCAGGCCGCGCCAGACGGCGCGGATGCGGCTGCTTTGGTTCATGGTCGGCGCCGGGGTGAATTACCTCCTCATCGCCACGCCATTCAAATACCTCAGCGCGCACACGGAAATGCCCGTGTGGGCGAAATCCGCGTGCAGCATTGGTGTGAGCACGACGTTCTTCTTTTGCTGGAATTATTTCGTCAATTTCCGCACCGACTCCCGCAAACGCGACGCCTTTGCGCGCTACCTCACGGCGGTCATCGTGCTCGGGCTGATCGCCGCGGGCCTGCTGACGGCGTTCAAACATTTCAACGTGCTCAAACTGCAATCCTCTCCCCTCGATCTCGATGTCGTGGTGCTCCAGCTCTGCTTCGGCCCGTTGAAATTTCTCGTCTATCACTACTGGGCCTTCCCCGTGGCCAAGGCGCCGCCGGGCGGGGTGGCGGAGCAGGCGCGGCGCGGGGATGAAATCTGAACGCCGGTCGGAAAGCCACATGCCTGACAGCCCGATAGCAAAACGCCCCGCCGGGCTTGCGCCAGGCGGGGCGTTGCTGATTTTGCGGGCTCTGTTTACGGGAGGGGTATGTGTGCCACGGCCTGCTCGCCGGTGTCGAAGGTCACGTGTGCCACCAGTTCTCCGCTGCCGTTGAAGGCATGCGTCTGGCCGGGCGTGCCGCTCACGCTCTTGAGCGCCTTGAAGCTCTTCACCGTCTTCCCCCCGATCACCGTCGTGCCTTCCTGGAGCACGAGGTGCAGGGTTCCCGATGCGTCGGCGGACCATACGCCGGTGTCATTCAGCGCGGTGATGGTGCCGGCTTGCACCAAGGTGCCGAGGATGAGCACTCCGCCGCCGCCGCCGGGGGCGGCAAGCGATTGGAAGCTCTTCCACACTGCGCCGCCGGAATCCGGGGCTGTTGTGCCCTCCTGAGCCACGATCGCCAGCGTGCCACCGGGGGCGTTGCTGATGAGTGCCGAGTCATTGGCCGAGGTGATGCCCGCGCCCATGAGCGTTGCGGGGAAGGACACATGGCCGTCGTCGTCAATGACCGGGTCTTTCACGGACTTGATCGCCGTCGTGCCCGAGAGCACCTGGCCCGCCTTTGCCACAAGCACTCCGTCTGCGAAGATGCCCGAGCCGCCGCTCCATTTGCCGAGGAAAGCGACCTTGCCCGCCGAATTGATGGCCGGCACGCCGAAGCCGGTGAATGTCGCCGCAGGGAGTACGCCGGGCACCGCACCACCCTTGATGAAGAGTACGGTGGCATCTCCAAAAGGAGTCGGGTCGGCCACATCGCCGATGCCGTCGCCATCGGTGTCCGCCTGGTCGGGGTTGGCGATGAACGGGGCGTTGTCGCTGGCGTCCGGGATGCCGTCGAGGTCGGCATCACCATTAGTCGGATCAAGAGGAAACAGGTCGAACATGTCGGGGGTGCCATCGCCGTCGGAGTCAGGGCCAAAAGGAGTCGGGTCGGCCACATCGCCGATGCCGTCGCCATCGAAGTCTTCCTGGCCGGGGTTGAAGACGAACGGCGCATTGTCCACCACGTCCGGGACGCCGTCGAGGTCGGCATCACCATTAAACGGATCAAATGGAAACGGGTCGAACATGTCGGGGGTGCCGTCGTTGTCAGAGTCAGGGCCAAAAGGGGTCGGGTCGGCCACATCGCCGATGCCGTCGCCATCGGTGTCCGTCTGGTCGGGGTTGGGGATGAACGGGGCATTGTCGCTTGCGTCAGGGATGCCGTCCATATCGCTATCCAATGGAGGAGGAGCGACTGGCGTCAGTTGGCCCCGGATTTCCCCGCCAGGCAACGCCGCGGAATGCACGTTGACGTAGAGCAAGCCGTTCACAAGGTCATTAACCTGCGGGGCGGTCAGCGTACCGCCGCCATTGAAGGTGCCGCCTGTGGGGGGACTACCGGGAACCACATTTAGCGGCAGGATGACACCTGCATTCATCCCAAGTGGCGCAGGGCCGTGGATGTGCGCTACTGTGGATGGTCCGACGAGCCCCGCAAAGCTGCCGGAGTAGGCGACGGTTCCCGTGCCAAAGTCCACGGTCAGAGTCAATGTTCCCGTGGCTGGCGAGGCATTTGGCGGCACCTCGCTGGCACCGTTCAGTACAGCCTCATATTGAGATACTGGCGCTACTCCAGCCCGTGCGAAAGGAGTTGAAAGGAGGCTGACTGAGGTGCTCTAGATTTCTGGACCAAGAACCTCCAGAATCGAAAATCCATGAACCTAGTCCAACGCAAGCGATACACCCCCGAGTTCAAAGCACAGGCCGTCGAACTGCTGGGCACCGGCAAACCCGTCTCCCAAGTCGCCGAAGAACTCTGCATCAGCAGCGACCTGCTCTACAGCTGGAGGCGCAGCTCGCAGGGCGCGCAGCTCGGCAGCGCAGGAGCGCCAGCCGCAGGCGGGCGCTCCGAAGCGGACGAGCTGCGCGCCCTGCGCCGCGAAAACACCCTCCTGCGCCAGGAGAATGACATTTTAAAAAGGCCGCCGTTATCCTGGGCACCAGACTCCCCGCCAACTCCGCCAAATGATCGAAGACATCCACCAGGCCACCGGCCATGGCATCCGTCCAATCTGCGCCAGCCTTCAAGTGCCTCGCAGCAGCTTCTACCACGCCGCCTCGCCCACGCCCACCCAGTCCGAGAACCACAGGATCGGCGGCCTGATCGAAGCCATCTTCAAACGCCATCGCCGCCGCTATGGCTACCGGCGAATCGGCGAGGAACTCTCCGACGCGGGCGAGGTCTGCGCGCCCGATCGCATCCGCAGGATCATGCGCCAGCGCGGCCTGCGAGCCATCCAGCCCAAAACCTACGTGCCAAAAACCAGCGACGGTCGCGCCGACAAACCCTCCCCGAACCTGCTCCTCGACCAACCCCTGCCGGCCAGGCCCGACCAGGTCTGGGCCGGAGACATCACCTTCATCCCCACCTCCGCCGGATGGCTCTATCTGGCCGTGGTCATCGACCTCTGCTCGCGCAAAATCGTCGGTTGGTCCCTGGCTGGCCATCTGCGCGCCGACCTGGTCATCAACGCCCTCAAGCAAGCCTTGGGATCCCGCCGCACGCTTCCCGGCCTCATCTTCCACAGTGACCGTGGCAGCCAGTACGGCAGCGGCACCTTCCGGGAACTCCTGCGCGCGGCCGGGATGCGCCAAAGCATGTCCGCCCGCGCCAATCCCTATCATAACGCCTGGACCGAGTCCTTCATGGGCACCCTCAAGACCGAGATGCTCGCGGACGGCACCTTCATCGCCCACGCCGATGCCAACATCGAAATCTTCGCCTACATCGAATCCTACTACAACACCCACCGCAAACACTCCTCCCTCGGCTACAAGACCCCCGCTGCTTTCGAGGCCAACTTCAACTCCAACCACTAAACAAATGCTGGTCCAGAAATCCGTTGCATCTCAGACGACTACTGCGAAGATAAGCGCAAGCGTATGGCGCAACGGTCTTATGCCGTGCCAGGCGATGGATTGGGATTGGTCATGTGTTTTCATTGGTGTTGTTGTGTTGTTGGTTTGCCTTGAGAAGAGAGGCTTCGGAAAAGCGACATTCCCTGCGGGCAAGCGGGTGCCCAAGACTGCGCGCAATGCTCGGGAGGGAGCGGAGTCGCTGGCGGATAGAGGAGGGGTTGCATGGGGTGGAGTTGCCGGGAAAAGCGCGGGCCTGTCAATGCCTCATTCTGCGCGGCGGCGTCTGGTGTCTGGGGGGCGTGATTAAAATCGAGTCCACAGCGGAGCCGTGATGGGAACGTGGCACAGTGCGTCCCGCCTGTGGGGCCAGCGGGCGTCTCGCCCGGCGTCTTTGATGGGCCCATCCGACCCTGCGGGCAGGATGCCCGCTGGCCCCACAGGCGGGACGCACTGTGCCACAAAAAACGCCGCGTCCGCTCCCGTCGCTGGATCTGATTCTGATCACGCCCGGTGTCTGGTGAACGGATGAACGCAGCACACACGGTGCTGCGCCTGGCGGCCACGCTCTGGGGCGCCACGGGGAAGGTGACGGTGCCGCCCGTGGGTCGGGAAGGAAGGCAAAGGGCTGACATATATTTTACAAACCTCGCACTGGGCTGTGACACGCCGGGTGATGGTTTCCGTGAGGATGCGCGCGGATCAGCCGAAGCATGTGATCGCGAAGAATTGCAGTTCAATTTGCGAGGTAGCGTGATTTCATCCGGGCGCGATCCGCACCGAGCAGCACCAACATCAACTCCGACTCCCAATGAAAATCAAAACCAGCATCGTGGCAGCCATCCTCCTTTTTCCGCTCACTCTCCTCGCCGCGGGCGGGCGTGAGGCGATGTGGAAGGAGGTCGAGGATGCGGCAAACAAGGGCCTGCCAAAAACGGCCATCGAGAAGCTCACGCCGATCATTGACGCGGCGGTGAAGGAGAAGGCTTGGCCCGAGGCGATCAAGGCGGTGGCTTCGCGCATCGGCTACGAGGGGATGGTGCAGGGCGGGAAGCCGGAGGAAAAGATCACGCGCATGGAGGCGGAGATGGCGAAGGCGCCGAAGGAAATGCTGCCGGTGATGGAGGCGATCCTTGCGGAGTGGTACTGGCAGTATTTCCAGCAGAACCGCTGGCGTTTCATGCAGCGGACACAGACGGCGGCGGCGCCGGGCAAGGACATCACGACGTGGGATCTGCCGAGGCTGTTTGCGGAGATTGACGCGCATTTTACCAAGGCGCTCGCGGCGGACGCGGAGCTGAAGAAAATCCCCGTCGCGAGCTACAATGACCTGCTGGAGAAAGGCACGGTGCCGGATGCGTGGCGTCCGACGCTCTACGACTTCCTCGCGCACGAGGCGCTGGCATTTTACGCATCGGGCGAGCAGGCGGCGGCGAAGGCGCAGGATGAATTCGAGCTGGCGGCCGAGGGGCCGGTGTTTGGGACGACGGAGGATTTTGTAAAGTGGGACGCGGCGGGGGAGTCGAACACTGTGAAGGCGGTGCATCTCTACCAGGCGCTGCTGCGCTTTCACGCGGGCGCTGCGGACAAGTCGGCGCTGCTGCACTGCGACCTCGAGCGGATTCGGTTCGGGAAAAATTTCGCGGTGGGCGAGGAGAAGAACGCGCGGCACAAGGCGGCGCTGAAACGGTTTGTGGAGCAGTGGGCCGACCATGAGCTGTCGGCATGGGCGCGGCATGATTGGGCCAGCGTGCTCGCGGGGGAGGACGAGCCGGCGGAGGCGCACAAGATCGCGAAGCAGGGCGCGGGGGCATTCGCCAACAGCATCGGCGGCAGGCTCTGCCACAATCTCATCCAGCAGATCGAGGCGAAGTCGTCGCAGGTGGGCGTCGAGCGCGTGTGGAATGCGCCGCTCGGGCAGATCTCGGTGCGCTACCGCAATCTCACGGAGATCCATTTCCGCGTGGTGAGCGTGGAGTGGACGGAGCGGGTGAAGCGGAACGGGCAGTTCCAATGGCTCGAAGACCACGAGCGCCGTGCGCTGCTCGCGGCGAAGCCGGAGAAGGTGTGGTCGGCGCAGTTGCCGCCGACGCCGGATTTCCGCGAGCGCGTGGAGGAGTTCGATGCGCCGAAGGATTTGAAGCCGGGCTTTTATCTTCTGATCGCGAGCCACGACAAGAACTTCGGCGACCAGAATAACGTGGTCACTTTCACCGATTTCTGGGTGAGCGACCTCGCCATCGTGATGCGCTCGGAGCAGGGCGCGGGGAAGGCGGAGGGCTTCGTGCTCGAGGCGAATTCCGGCCAGCCCGTCGAGGGCGCGGATGTGCAGCTCTGGATCGCGGGGAACAACGGTGTGTTCAGCGCCGGCCAGAAGGTGAAGACCGATGCGAACGGGCTGTTCTCGACGGAGGCCGCACCCAACCGGATGGTGCTGGCGCTGGTGTCGTTCAAGAATCAGCGGCTCGCGACGAGTGACCCGTTTCAGCTCTGGCACCAAAACAGGGGACGCGACGCGCATGCGCAGACGATCTTCTTCACCGACCGCTCGCTCTACCGGCCAGGGCAGACGATCCGCTACAAGGGCATCTGCATCTCCGCCGACCGCGACAATGACAGTTACAAGGTGCTCGGCGGACAGGCGGTGGGCGTGATTTTCACGGACGTGAACGGGAAGGAGATCGCGAAGGCGGAGCACAAGGCGAACGACTACGGCTCGTTCAACGGCAGCTTCACCGCGCCGCGCGACCGGCTCGCGGGGCAGATGATGATTCGCACGATGGGCGCGCCGCATGGGGCGGCGGGCGTGAGCGTGGAGGAATACAAGCGGCCGAAATTCCAAGTGGCCGTCGAGCCGCCAAAGGTCCCGGGCAAGCTCGGCGAAAAGGTGGCTGTCGGTGGAAAGGCCACGGCATACACGGGTGCGGCGATCGGTGGCGCGAAGGTGCGCTACCGCGTCGTGCGCCAGGTGCGGTTTCCGGATTGGTGGGGCCGCTGCTTTTGGTGGCGCCCCATGCCGGCGCAAGCCGCGCAGGAGATCGCGCATGGCACGACGGTGACGAAGGACGACGGGAGCTTTGTCGTGGAGTTTGTGGCGAAGCCCGACCGCTCGGTTTTGGAAAAGGACGAGCCGACATTTTCATTCACCGTCCACGCGGATGTCACGGACACGACCGGCGAGACGCGCACGGCGCAGCGCGGCGTGAACATCGGCTACACCGCGCTGAAGGCGTCGCTCTCGGCGGATGAGTGGCAGACGGTGACGAAGGCCGTGGAAATTTCACTCTCGACGCTCACCAATGACGGCGAGGGGCAGGCGGCGACTGGCGTGCTGAACATCCACCGTCTCAAGCAGCCCGCGCAGGTCGTGCGCCCGGACCTCACCGAGCGCCGCACCAGGCCGCGGCGCGGGCCGGTGCCTCTGCTGGCGAAGGAGCCGGAGCCCGATCCGTCGAACCCCACCTCGTGGGATCTCGGCGAGGTCGCGGCGGAAAGCGCATTCAAGACCGACGGCGCGGGCAAGGCGGCGCTGTCTTTCAAACTCGAGGCCGGGCCGTACCGCGCGATGCTCGAGACGAAGGATCGCTTCGGAAAAAAAGTCACCGCGCAGTTCCAGTTCAACGTGCTCAAGCTCGACAACAAGCCGCTGGCCGTGCGCCTGCCGAACCTCGTCGCCGCGCCGAAGTGGTCGCTGGAGCCGGGCGCCGAGTTCATGGCGGTGTGGGGCACGGGCTACGCGCAGGCGCGCGCTTTCATCCAGGTCGAGCATCGCGGGAAGATGCTGCAAAGTTTCTGGACGGAAAACGGCCTGCCGCAGCAGCAGGCGAAACAGGCGGTGACCGAGGCGATGCGCGGCGGCTTCACGCTGCACGTCACGATGGTGCGCGAGAACCGCGCGTATCTCACCTCGCGAAAAATCGAGGTGCCGTGGAGCAACAAGGAATTGAAGGTGAAGTGGGAGCATTTCACCTCGAAACTCGAACCCGCGCAAAAGGAGACATGGACCGCCGTCGTCACGGGGCCGGATGCGAAGAAGGCCGTCGCGGAGCTTGTCTGCGCGCTCTACGACCAGTCGCTCGATGCATTCAAACCGCACAACTGGCAGCATGCGTTCACCGTGTTCCGGCAGGACTTTTCGCGGTTGAGCATGCACTTCCATAACGTGCTGAAACCGCTCCAGCATTTGCACGGACAGTGGCCGTTCGATCAGAAGGACGGCTCGTTCTCCTACCGCAGGTTTCCGAATGCGATCGCGGGACATCACTTTATGGGCGGGCCGGAAATGATGATGGATGGCCTTGGCGGCGGCAGGGGGGAGGGTCGCATGATGGCCAAAGGCGCGGCGATGCCGATGGCATCCGCGGCACCGGGCGCGCCGCAGATGGCTGCCATGCAAAACGGATTGCGGGAACAGGCGGCGTTTGTCGCTGACGCCGAGCCTGCCGAGGGGGAGAGAAAGAGGGCCAGTAACGCAGGCAGGGACAAGAATGGTGGCGATGTCGGCGCTCCGCCCCCACCGCCCGCGATTGACCTTGGCACTGTCAGTGCGCGGAAAAATCTTGAGGAGACGGCGTTCTTTTTCCCGCAGCTCATCGCGCGCGAGGATGGCTCGGTGGCGATGGAGTTCACGATGCCGGAGGCGCTGACGACGTGGCGTTTCATGGGCTTCGCGCACGATCGCGATCTGCGCTCGGGCTTTATCCAGGACAAGGTGGTCACGGCGAAGGACATCATGGTGCAGCCGAATCCGCCGCGCTTTTTGCGAGAGGGCGACGTGCTGGAGTTCACGGTGAAGGTCTCGAACCAATCCGCCACGCGGCAGGCCGGCAAAGTGCGGCTCGCATTCGCGGATGCGCGCACGGGCAAGCCGGCGCTGGCGGACGCGGCGGGCGACCAGGCTTTCGATCTGCCGTCGCATGAGTCACGCAGTTTTTCATGGAAGCTCAAGGTGCCGGACGGCGCGGAGCCGCTCAGCTACAAGGCGGTGGGCTCGACGGCGAAGCTCTCGGACGGTGAAGAGGGGCTGCTGCCGGTGCTCTCACGGCGCACGCTGGTGACGGAGTCGCTGCCGCTGCCGGTGCGCGGGATCCAGACGAAGAAGTTTGATTTCACGCGGCTGATCGAGTCGGGAAAATCGGACACGCTCAAGTCGCAGAGCCTCACCGTGCAGATGGTGTCGAACCCGTCGTGGTACGCGGTGATGGCGCTGCCGTATTTGATGGAGTTCCCGCACGAATGCACGGAGCAGACGTTCAACCGGCTCTACGCGAATGCGCTCGCGCGGCACATCGCGGCGTCGGATCCGAAGATCCGCGCGGTGTTCGACCAGTGGAAGGGCACGCCCGCGCTGGACAGTCCGCTGGAGAAGAACCAGGACATCAAGGCGGTGATGCTCGACGAGACGCCGTGGGTGCGGCAGGCGCAGGCGGAGAGCCAGGCGCGGCGGAATGTTGGCATCCTTTTCGACAACAACCGGCTCAACGACGAGACGGCGCGGCTGCTGCGCAAGCTGGCGGAGCAGCAGCTCGGCGACGGCGCGTGGCCGTGGTTTCCCGGCGGGCCGGCGTGCGATTACATCACGCTCTACATCACCACGGGCTTCGGGCGGCTGCAGCATCTCGGCGTGAAGATTGACGCGGCGCCCGCAGTGCGTTCGCTCGCGCGGCTGGACGGATGGATTGACCGCATCTACCGCGAAATTTTGAAGCACGGCCATAAGGACGGAAACAACCTCAGCCCGACGATTGCGTTCTATCTCTACGGACGCAGCTTTTTCCTCGCCGACAAACCCATCGGCCCGGCGCATCGCGAGGCGGTGGATTATTTTCTCGCGCAGGCGCGCAAGCACTGGCTGGCGCTCGGCGACCGCCAGCCGCAGGCGCATCTCGCCGTGGCGCTCAAGCGGTTTGGCGACAAGGCCGCCGCGCAGGGCATCATGAAGTCGCTGCACGAGCGATCGGTGAGCAATGAGGAGATGGGGATGTTCTGGCGAGACGTGGAGCATTCGTGGTCGTGGTTCCGCGCGCCCATCGAATCGCAGGCGATGATGATCGAGGCGTTCGACGAAGTGATGAACGACGAGAAGGCCGTCGAGGACTGCAAGGTGTGGCTCTTGAAACAAAAACAGACGCAGGACTGGAAGACGACGAAGGCGACCGCCGACGCGATCTACGCGCTGCTGCTGCGCGGGGACAACGTGCTCGCGTCCGACGCGCTCGTGGAGCTGACGCTCGGCGGCGAGGTCATCAAGCCGGAGAAAGTCGAGGCGGGCACCGGTTTCTACGAGCAGAAGTTTGCGCGTGGCGAGGTGAAGCCGGAACTCGGCAAGATCACGCTGAAGAAGACGGACAAAGGCGTGGCGTGGGGCAGCGTCCACTGGCAGTACCTCGAGGACATGGCGAAAGTGACCGCCTACGAAGGCACGCCGCTGAAGGTCACGAAGACGCTTTTCACCCGCCAGCTCACGAAGAAAGGCCCCGTGCTCGAAGCCGTGAAAGCCCCGGTGAAAGTCGGCGACGAGCTGGTCGTGCGCATCGTGGTGCGGGTGGATCGCGACATGGAATACGTGCATTTGAAAGACCATCGCGGGAGCGGCACCGAGCCGGTGAACGTGCTCTCGCAATTCAAATTCCAGGACGGCCTCGGCTACTACGAGACGACGCGCGACACGGCGAGCCACTTCTTTTTCGAGTATCTGCCGAAGGGG
Source organism: Prosthecobacter debontii (assembly GCA_945861385.1). Classification (GTDB taxonomy): domain Bacteria; phylum Verrucomicrobiota; class Verrucomicrobiia; order Chthoniobacterales; family Chthoniobacteraceae; genus SXWH01. The sequence goes on along the minus strand of CAMAUI010000003.1, from coordinate 65,486 downwards.
AATTACGTCTTCGAATACACCACGCGCATCGTCCATCGCGGGCGTTACCAGACGGGCTTCGCGAACCTCCAGTGCATGTACGCGCCGGAGTTCGGCGGGCACTCGGAGAGCATTTGGGTGGAGGCGGAGTGAGGACGGCGACCCCAGTTTCGAGTGACCGATTCACATCGTGCTGACAATCTCATGACAAACCTCTCCATGACTCGGTCAATGATCAGTCATGAACCATGTCCATCTCCGCTCCGTGCTTATTGCATCAATGATCTGCATCGGCCTCGTATTGCATCCGTCCTCCCCGGCTGCGGAAGAGCAGGCAAAGCCGCAGGAATCACCATCCCATGCCGCCCTCACCGCTGAGGTCCTGCAACTGCGCAGGGAGGTGGAATCGCTCCGCCAGCGACTCGATCTATCGGAAAAAAATACCGCCGATATCCCGAACGGTCACGGCGGCGATGCGGGTGAGAAAGAACGTTTGGTGGCTGAGACGCAGAAAATCCTCATTCACTTCAACTCCGGGAAGGCAACTGTGTGGAAGGAGGCGCACGGCAAAATCCGTGAATTGCGCGTGCAGGTGGCCGCAGCCCTCAAGGAGCTGCAGGACGGATACACCCGCGCCACCAAACTGGACGAGGCAGTCGCCATTCGCGACGCGATCATCCCCGGCAGATGCGCCGCCCCGCCCGCCCCGGCGATGATGACCTGCAACCCGCGCGCCGCCGCGCCGGTGGCAAACTCCGTGAGCAGCGCCGGCGTGCGATGTGCGGAGACGATCCGTTTCTCGTGCGGGATGTGGAATTTCTCCAGAATCTCCACGGCGCAACGCATCGTCTCCCAGTCCGACTTGCTGCCCATGACGACAGCCACGAGGGGTGCGAGTGATTTCATAGGGTGCACATGGACTGGCGGAGCGTGGAAAGTGGAAGTGGAAAGTGCGCCGCGGTCAGCGCGGGCGACGGCCTCGCGAAGGCCAATGCCGGCAGAGGCGAGCAATTGAAATAAGGCGTTGACCGCCAGTCGAGCGGCCATAAGGGTGACGGCATGACAATCCAATCAATCCTCCCCATCTCAATCTTCACTCTCTCCCTGCTCGCAGCCCATACAGCCTCGGCCGCCTGCCCAAACGGGCGGTGCGGAACGTCCTCCGGCTTTGGCTTTGGCGGTTCAACCGTGACCTACATGAAGGGCAAGAAGATCAACGCCAGCGCGAAACCCGCCATATCGAGTGTCTCCGGCAGTTCCATCACGCTCGGTTCGAAGACCTACAAAACCGACGCCAATACGAAGGTCTATATCAACGGGAACGCAGGCAGCCTTGAGCGGTTGCAAAAGGGCATGCGGGCCAAGGTGGATGCCAGCCTGCTCCAGCCATCGGTGGCCCGCACGATTTCGGCGACTGCGAGAAGATGACCTTTGAGGAGCTGCTGCTCTTTGTCGCCCGGCAGCAGAAGCTGGCCGGGCAGGTCTATACTTGTTACGAGGCAGGGCCGTTTGGGTATCATTTGCATCGCCGGCTTGCAGCGATGGGCGTGACCAACTTCGTCGTGCAGCCCCAGGATTGGGATGATCGAGGCAAGGGGGTTAAAAAACGACCGACTCGATGCGCTGGCGTTGTGCCAGCGACTGGACCGCTACGTGCGGGGTAACAAGAAGGCGTTCAGCATCGTGCGCGTGCCCAGCGAGGAGGAGGAGCGCGAACGGGCCATGAGCCGGCAGCGCCAGCAACTGGTGCGTGAGCGGCAGCGACTGGCGGCGATGGGCCGAAGCCTGCTGGCGATGCACAACATTCACGTCACCGGGCGGTGGTGGAAGGGAAAGGCGTGGGTTCGCATTAAGGCGCAAGCGCCCGGATGGGTGGTGGAGTGACTGGAAGTGAACACGGCCGTGATCGTGTCCGTGGAAGCGCGCGAAGTGAAATTGACTGGAGCCATCCAGGAGGCCGGGCGGCATAAGAAGATTCCGCGCGGAGTCGGGCCGCTGACCTTTGGTCGGAGACTGGTCGCTGTTCAACAACCGGAGGCAGGTATCGAGCTATACGGGATTATGTTCGAGGGAACACAGCAGCGGAGGCAAACGGCGCACGGGCAGCGTCCACTGGCAGTAACTCGAGGACATGAGCAAGGTGACCGCGTATCCCGACGCGTCGGGACTGAAGATCACCAAGACGCTTTTCACCCGCCAGCTCACGAAGAAAGGCCCCGTGCTCGAAGCCGTGAAAGGCCCGGTGAAAGTGGGCGACGAGCTGGTCGTCCGCATCATCGTGCGGGTGGATCGCGACATGGAATACGTGCATTTGAAAGACCATCGGGGGAGCGGCACCGAGCCGGTGAACGTGCTCTCGCAATTCAAATTCCAGGACGGCCTCGGCTACTACGAGACGACACGGGACACGGCGAGCCACTTCTTTTTCGAGTATCTGCCGAAGGGAAATTACGTCTTCGAATACACCACGCGCATCGTGCATCGCGGGCGTTACCAGACGGGCTTCGCGAACCTCCAGTGCATGTACGCGCCGGAGTTCGGCGGGCACTCGGAGAGCATCTGGGTGGAGGCGGAGTGATCGTGGGAAGACCGGCGCCCCGTTTCGAATGAACGATTCACTTCGTGCTGACAATCTCATGACAACCCCCTCCATGACTCGGTCAATGATCAGTCATGAACCATGCGCGTGGCTACCAGTCCGTCGGCGCGTAGTCTTTCAGGAATTTCCCCCACACGTGGACGCCCGAGTTGAAGCCCGCAATGATGGGGTCAACGATCCGCGCCGCGCCGTCCACGATGTCCAGCGGCGGATGAAAGCGATGGTCCGCCTTTTTTCGTTCGGCGATCTGCACGGGATCCTCGTCCGTGACCCAGCCGGTATCCACGCTGTTCATGTGGATGCCGTCGGCGTGGAATTCCGCGGCGGAGGTGCGCGTCATCATGTTGAGCGCGGCCTTCGCCATGTTCGTGTGGGGATGCCGTGTCGTCTTGAACTTCCGGTAAAACTGACCCTCCACCGCCGAGACATTCACGATATGCTTGTCGCGTTCCGGCGTGCGCAGCATGAGGGCTTTGAGCCGTGCGTTGAGGATGAATGGCGCGACGGCGTTCACGAGCTGCGTCTCGAGAAGCTCGACGGAGGAAACCTCCGAAAGCAGCAGCCGCCATGAATTGCGCCCGCGCAAATCCACCTGTTGCAGATCCTGGTCGAGTCGCCCCTGCGGGAAGAGATGATTTTGCGCGCTGATGTCTTCCGGCAGGAGCGCGGCCTGCGAAAGTTCCGCGGCGTGCGTCAGCCCGGCGGTCGTGTCCGCCGGCACGGCAAGCGGTGCCGCTCCCTCCGGCAGCAAATGGCAGCCCCGCAGCCCCTCGTAAGCGCCGAGGAGCCCCTGCACTTCGGGCGCGAGGTTGCTGAACGATGATTTCTCCAGCTCCATCATGTGGCGGTAATAGTCCGGCGGACGGCGGACGGTCTGGCATGCGTTGTTGATGATGAAATCCAGCCGCTCGTGGGTGGCGATGAGGTGCTGGCAGAAGGCTTCGACGCTCGGCGTGTGGCGGAGATCGAGACCGAAGATTTCCAGCCGGGTGCTCCAGTCCGCGAAATCCGGCTCGCGCGCGTATCGTGCCGCGGAGTCGCGCGGGAAGCGCGTCGTGACGATCAATCTCGCGCCGCAGCGAAGCAGCTTGATGCCCGCCTGGTAGCCGATCTTCACACGCCCGCCGGTCAGCAGCGCGACGCGCCCGCGCAGGTCTGCGGTCTCGGTCCGCTTCCGGAAATTCAGTTCCGCGCACGCGGGGCAGAGCTGGTCGTAAAAATGGTGGAGCTGCGAATAGTCGCGCTTGCAGACGTAGCAATTCTGCGGTTCGAGCACTTCCTTGGGATCCGCGCATGCCTCCGGTTGCTCGATATCCGCTGGCGGCAGGCAGTTTGGCGTGATGAACACCGGTTTGCTCCGCAGTTTGCGAATCCCCGTCTCGTTGAGCACGGCATTGTCACGCTTGATCTTCCTGTCCTTGTGCTCGCGGTTGCGCTCCCGGAGCAGGCCGCTGCGCTCGCTCACATCCGGGCAATAAACTTCGCCGGCGGCCTTGATGAGGCGTCCACGATCCCCGATGGGAAGGTCGAGGAGCAGCTTCCGGTCTGCCGCGATCGCCTCGAGGAATCCGGCGGCGGCCTTGCACTGCGCGATGAGTTCTTTGTCGCCTTCCGGCATGGCGGTGAACTTATTCCGCAGCGGTTCGCGGTCGAGCAGGCTTTCCGATGCCGGCGGGCGCGTTGTGAATCAGCCGAGCTTCGATGCGACGAGCGTCTCGAGTTTCACGATGTCCGCGGCGAACTTGCGGATGCCCTCGGCGGTCTTCTCGGTCGCCATTGCGTCGTCGTTCACGAGGTAGCGGAAGGTTTTTTCGTCGAGCGCGATTTTTTCCATGGCCATGCCGGCGGCTTTCGAGGCGTCGAGCTTGCGGGTGAGCGGCTCGGTGCTGGCGGCGAGTTCGCCGAGCAGCGCGGGGCTGATGGTGAGCAGGTCGCAGCCGGCCAGTTCGGTGATCTCGCCCTTGTTGCGGAAGCTCGCGCCCATGACCTCCGTCGCGTAGCCGAACTTTTTGTAGTAGTTGTAGATCTGCGTGACGGAGACGACGCCGGGATCCTCAGCGGGCGCGTAGTCTTTCTTCGTGCTGGCCTTGAACCAATCCAGGATGCGCCCGACGAACGGCGAGATGAGCTGGATGCCGCCCTCTGCGCACGCGATGGCCTGTGCGAGTGAAAAGAGGAGCGTGAGGTTGCAGTGGATGCCTTCCTTCGCGACGACCTCGGCGGCTTTGATGCCCTCCCATGTGCTGGCGATTTTGATGAGCACGCGGTCGCGGCTGATGCCGTTCGCTTCGTAGATGGCGATGAGCTGGCGTGCTTTCGCGATGGTGCCGTCGCGATCAAATGACAGCCGCGCATCTGTCTCGGTGCTTACGCGGCCGGGGACGATCTTGAGGATTTCGAGTCCGAAATTGACGAGGATGTGATCCATCACGTCGTCCACGCGCTTCGCGCCGCTGAAGCCGCTGCCCTTGCGGTCGGCGACGGCCTTTTCGACGAGGTGCGCGTACTCGGGCTTCGAGGCGGCGGCGAGGATGAGCGAGGGATTGGTCGTGGCGTCCTGCGGCTTGTAGGCGCGCATCGTCTCGAAGTCGCCGGTGTCGGCGACGACCTTGGTGAGTTGTTTGAGTTGGTCGAGTTGTGTGGTCATGGGTGTTTGAAAAACAGGAATGAAGCCTATGGGCGGATCGCGTGCCGGGGAAGGGGAATCTCCACAGCCGGAGAGGGGCGGAAAAACGTCTCGCCATGCAATCCATGCGGGGCATCATTCCGCGCATGTTCGCTGGTGCGGAATACTCCCTGCGTGTCTCGCGACGCGCGTTCCTGTTCGTGGTCATGGCGGCCGCTGCTGGTGTCGCGGCGGAGCCGGAGGCCAGGCGGGTGCCGGTCAAGTCATCGAACCTCGCGAGCATCGGCTACGATGCGAGGGGGCGCGTGCTGGAGGTGGAGTTTCTCCACGGCGGGGTGTATCGCTATTTCGATGTGCCGCGCGAGATCTTCGCGGCGCTGATGGCGGCGGAGAGCAAGGGGCGTTATTTTGGCGCGAACATCCGGTCGCGGTTCCGCTTTGAAAAAGTGACTGGTGAACCGGGGGGCCGGCGGGAATGACACGGGACGAGGTCAAGCTTGTCGTTTTCATTCTCGTCGCGCTGCTCGCCGGCACGGCGGTGAAGTTTTTTCGCGAGAGCGATCCGCTTCCGCAGGCGGCTGCTCCCACTCCTGCGCCGCGTGGCTGGGCGAAGCCGCCGTATGTTTTCAAGGACGCCAGGGATGCGCGCAATGCCGTGCGGCAGGATTGAGCCGGCACGATGCAGTTGGTGCGGCGCGATCCGTCCGGAACACAGGCTTCCAGCCTGTGCGGTGGGCAGGCATCATGCCTGCGGCGTCCGCACCCTTCGGTGGATGGGTCAGCGGGCTGGAAGCCCACTGGCCGCACAGGCTGGAAGCCTGTGTTCCGCTTCGCAGCGCTCCCACAATTGCATCGTTCCGGCCAAGGCCCGGCTCCGGCGTGGACAGGCGGCATCGCCGGGTGCTAAGGCTCAAGTGCGACCGCGCCGAGCGGTCCGGTTTTGATGTCCAGCACCGCTGCTAACAAAGTTTCATTCTTCCGCGACAAGGTCGGCCCCGCTTTCCGGCGCGTCCATCGCTCGGTCTTCCGTGGGTGGCGCCGGCTTTTGGGAAAGTCGCGCCCTGTCGAGGAGGCGAACCTCCTGCCCTCGCTGATCCGCGTGCTTGCGGGCTTCTCGAAATTCGACGGCGAACTTGTGGAGGATGAGCTGGATTCCGCGCTGGGGCTGCTCCGGCACGAGTTTCCGGAGACGGTGTATTCGGAAATCCGGGGCCGGTTTCGCGAGGCGCTCGGGCAGCAGCAGGATCTGGATGCAATGGCGGCGCAGCTTGCGCGCGAGCTGCCGCCGGAAAAAAAGGTCATGCTTGGCGTGCAGCTCTACGACCTGATCTCGCGCGCCGGGAAAAATTCGGAGCAGATGAAGGCGTTCTATGCGTTCACCGAGCGGCTTGGGATTGCCGCGCAGGCGATCGAGATCGTCCATTTGCTCAGCGCCGGGGAGAAATCGGATCATGATCTTTTTCGAGAAGGCGGGACGCCGCTGGAGGTGCTCACATTCGGCCAGGACCAGACCTGCGATGTGTGGATCAAGAGTCTGCACGGCAACGAAAGGCTGCTCGCGTTCCGTTACCATGAGCTGATCCTGCTGAAGAACAACTCCGAGGATCCTGTGTATGTGCGCGGCCGGCCGCTCGCGCCGGGTTCCTTCTGCCGCATCTTCGCCGGCCAGCGGGTGGTGCTGGATGAGCAGGTGCTGACGTTCCAGGACATCGCGTACTACTTCAACGCGAAGAAGGGCGTCTTCGCCACGCAGGTTTACGTGGAGATCAACAAGGACGACGAAGTGGAGATTTCGCGGGTGCGCGGGCGCGACAGCATCATCGAGGTGCGCTTCGGGCTGAAGGTGCAGGTGCGGGTGCTCAAGAATGTGAATGCGAGGCTCAACGGGGTGTTGCTCCGCGCGGGCACGCTGCTCAATGCGACGCTCGACGATCAGATCATTTTCCACGGTGATGCGGAGCTGTCGCTGGCCGACCTGCGCCGCCGTGCGCGTGTGCTCGGCGTCCGGTTCCAGCTCAAGAGCCACAAAAGCAGCTACCTTGTTTCCAACAACCCGGGCCTGCTCGAGACGGAGGACATCCTGCTCTCGCCGGGAACCTCGGGCGAAGTCCTCCTGCGAATTCTCTGCGACTACAACAACCGCTCCGGAAAACTCGAAGTGCTTGCCGCGGATCGTCCGGTCTCCGTGGGCGAGGCCGTCGTGCCGTCCGGCGGATCGCTGGATCTCAAGGACGATGACTTTATTCGGATAGACGCGGGGCAGGGGCTGCGCTGCTGTTTCGCCGAGCGGATCATCGAGGAGGAGCGCAACATCATCTCCCGCCTCGAACTGCGCGACCTCACGTGCCACTTCGGCGGAGGCGTGACGGCGCTCGACGGGATCAGCTTCACCCTCACACGCGGGGACATCGTGTGCGTGATGGGCGGGAGCGGCTCGGGAAAGAGCACGCTGCTCCGTGCGATCGCGGGCCGGCTTCCGCCCTCGCGCGGCGAGGTGCTGATGAATGGCCAGCCGCTCTACGAGAACCTCGACGAGCTGAAGCGGTTCATTGCGTTCGTCCCGCAGGATGACGCATTCGACGATCATCTCACCGTGGAGGAGAACCTCCGGTATGCGGCCGCGATCCGCTCGCCGCACCTCGGCAGGAATGACCGCGAGCGCCGCGTGGACAGCCGGCTCATCGAGCTGGGCCTCGCGGATCGGCGCGACGTGATCGTCGGTTCCGCGGAACAGAAGACACTCTCCGGCGGTGAGCGAAAGCGCCTGAACATCGGCCTGGACATGATCTCCAGCGCGGATGTGTTCCTTTTTGACGAACCGACGAGCGGGCTCAGCTCGAAGGACAGCGAGCATGTCATCGAGATCATCCGCGGCCTCGCGCACAACAAGATCGTGTTCGTCGTCATCCATCAGCCGAGCGCGCGCCTGTTCCAGATGTTCACGAAGGCGGTGCTGCTCGACCGCGGGGGAAAACTCGTCTTCCACGGCAAGCCGAGCGAGATGCTCCGCTATTTTGCGGAAGCGGCGGCTGAGGAAAAGGCGCTCACGCTGGATGCGGTCGCATCCGTCGGCGGGAGCCCGGAGTTTTGCTTCGATATCCTGGAGACGCCGCTGCACGACCTCAGCGGGGATGTGATCGTCGAGGAATCCGGCAACGGCCAGCTCGTTCCCGCGCGGAGGTTTTCACCGGATTTCTGGAGGGATCGTTTCGAGACGCACCGGCTCACACAGGAGATGCATTCGCTGGCGGGGCGGCGAGGGAAGGGGGAATCCTACAGCTCCATCCTGCGCACGTCGCAGGGAACGCAGTTGAGCAGCGTGAGCTTTGCGGGGCCGCCGAGTGCGGTGGATGTCCCGAGACCGAATCTGACGACAGCCAGCAGCCTGCGCGACCGGACAAAGAGCGCCGGCAAGCCGCGGCCGCGGGAGGAGTGGCTGCAATTCACCACTCTGCTCCGCCGTGCATTCCTCTCGAAGCTGCGCAATCTCGCGAGCCTCTTCGTCACGGTGCTTGCGCCACCCGTGCTCGCCCTCGTGGTGGGCTGGGCGCTGTATTTCACGGACGACGCCGACCGCCCGTATGTTTTCGCGTCCGCCTTCCACGTCCCCACATACATCTTCATCGCGCTGCTCGTGGCGCTTTTCCTCGCGCTGATGAACAGTGTGGAGGATGTGATCCGCGACCGTGTCGTCCTCCAGCGGGAACGGAATCTCAACGTCCGCATCGGCTACTACGTGACGGCAAAATTCCTCACGCTCTGTGTGTTCTCCGCGCTCCAGTGTGCGCTCTTCGTGCTTGTCGGGAACTACATCCTGGAGGTGCGCGGGATGTTCTTCAGTTACTTCCTGTGGACGTTCCTCACGGCGGTCAGCGGAATCGCGCTGGGGCTGCTGGTTTCCGCGCTGGTGCCGAACTCGAAGACCGGCGCGATGCTTGTCCCGCTCATCCTCATCCCGCAGCTCATCTTTGGCGGTGCGCTGATCAAGTACGAGGAAATGAACCGCGATCCCGACCTGCTCTATTCATTCCAGCGATGGTTTGAGAACAAGCGCGAGCGGAGCGACATGGAGACGGACAAGAAACTGCGTGTGCCGATCATCAGCCGCTTCGTTGCGACGCACTACAGCTACGAGGCGCTGGTCGTCGCACAGGCGAAGCTGAACCCGCTCGCGTCGCGGCAGTCTGTGCTCCAGGAGATGATCGAAGCCCTCGCCGCAAAGGCGGCGCTGACGGAGGCGGAGGATGAGCGGCTCGCTGACCTTAAGGACACGATGGCGCAGCTCGGGGGGCTGGCGGTGGGAAGTTCGAGCGAGATTGACCGGCGACTTGCGCGCATTGACGAAATCATCGCCGGGGCGGCGCCGACGAAGGGCGACTTCAAATCCCGCACCACCACGGTGACGGCGAGCCAGCTCTACGAAAACCAGAAGATCGCCGACATGGTGGCGAAAGCCGAGGCGGAGCAGGAGGACTACCGCCGCAATTACAAGCTCAACGTCTTTTTCAGCCCGCTGAAGCACCACTTTTACTCTTTCTCAGGCGGCGCTGGCACCCCCGGCGGAAATCGCGGCGGTTGGACGATGTCGGTCTATCTGCGCAATGGCTTCGTGCTGCTCTCTTCGTCCTTCGTGCTGCTCGTGGTTCTCCGCTTCGTGCTGGGGCGGCAGTTGAAAAGGACGGGGGTTTAGCGCGAATAATACCATCTCTTGGAATTAACCGAACCGTTGGCCGCGGCAGGCGCGTAGCGCCTGGATGTGATACCACTTGCCCCGTCCATTCGGTAGAACTGCATCCACCGAGTGGAGCGGCACTGACCGTGGCTGCGACGCCCCGTCGCGGTCCGTTGCCGCGGCGCCCTCGCCGCGAGCTTCTCCCGGCGACGAGGCGTCGCCGAAACGGACGGCGGCGAGGGCGCCGCAGCCACACTCGCTCCGGCCGATTCCACCGAAGTTCTCGTGCAATTGGTATGAGTAGCCGGGGGTGACGCAGGAACCCCCTGAACCCGCGCGAAACGCAAGCGCCGCGTAGTCGGCGCGACAACCCTAGCGCGACGGCCATGGTCGCGCCACGTACGAGGCGCAGCCTGTGGGCACCGGAACCGTGGGTTCCTGCGTCACCCACGGCTACGCACATCGCTGACGCTACGCGTCATTCAGTCCGGGCATTTTTTAGAGATGGAATAAGACCAGTGAGCCGTTCATCGCTTCGACGCGATGATCGCCTCGTTCACGGTCTTTGTCCCGGCGGGCTTTTTGTCGTTGAACGGGCCATCGGCGCCGTCCTTTGGCCATGTGGAGGAATCGGCGAACTGGCCGTCGTCCTTGAATTCCTTTTGCAGGCGGGCGATCTCCGCCTTCAACTCGGCGAAGGCTTTGGCGACTCCGGGTTTTTTTGCGGCGTCTTCCGTGGAGAGAAGGTTGTTCTGTTCGGTGGGATCGCTGCTGAGGTCGAAGAGCTCGTAGGCGTTCTTTTTCCAATAATGGATCAGCTTGTGCGTGGCGGTGCGGACGCCGAGGTGTGCGGCGGTGTTGTGGTGGCCGGGGCTGTGATAATAGCGGTAGTAGATGCTCGTGCGCCAGTCGGCGGGTGATTCGCCGCGGAGGAGCGGGGCCAGGCTGCGGCCCTGCATGGTGTCCGGGACGGGCAGGCCGGCGAGGTCGAGGAAGGTGGGGGCGAGGTCTATGTTGGCGACGAACTGCGCGGGTGTTGCCGCTGGCTTGATGCCGGGACCGCGGGCGATGAGCGGGACGCGGAGGCCTGGCTCGTACATGAATCGCTTGTCGTAAAGGCCGAGGTCGCCGAGGTACCAGCCGTTGTCGGCGGAGTAGATGACGATGGTGTTTTCCGCTAGGCCCGCCTTGTCGAGATGGTCGAGGATTTTGCCGACGTTGTCGTCCACGCCCTGCACGCAGGCGAGGTAGTCCTGCATGTAGCGCTGGTATTTCCATTTGATGAGTTCGCGGTCTTTGAGACCGGCAGGCGGATCGAGCTTGAGGTCGCGACGGTTGAGGTCGTTTGCCACCGTCTGCTTATTGGCCGGCAGCGCGGCGGGGCGGGTGGCGTAGCTGTCAAAGAGCGTGTCGGGTTCGGGGACGATGCGGTCTTTGAAAAGCGCCTTGTTGCGCTCATCCGGCTCCCATGCGCGGTGCGGGGCTTTTTGATGGAGCATGAGGAAGAACGGCTTGTCCTTCGGGCGGGTTTCGATCCACTCGACGCCGAGGTCGCCGGTGATGTCCGTGCAGTGGCCCTTGATCGTGAACTTGTGGCCCGGGACGAGGAAGACGGGATCCCAATACTGGCCCTGGCCGGGCAGGACGATCCAGCGGTCGAAGCCCGTGGGGTCGGAGCCGAGGTGCCATTTGCCGATGATGCCCGTGTGGTAGCCACCAGCCTGCATGCGCTTCGCGACATTGTCGCGCGCACCGTCGAAGCGGTTGAAGACGGGGACGCCATTGAGGTGCGAATACTGCCCCGTGAGCAGCGTGGCGCGGCTCGGTGTGCAGATGGAATTGGTGACGAATGAATTCGTGAAGCGCGCACCCGCCGCGGCGAGGCGGTCAATGTGCGGCGTCTTGTTCACCTTCGATCCGTACGCGGAGATGGCGTGCTGCGCGTGGTCGTCGGAGAAAATGAAAATGATGTTCGGCCTTTCCGCGGCGACGGAGGCGGCGGCGAGAAAGTGGATCAGGAGAAAGATGCGGCTCATCGCCGGCAGCGTGAAGCGCCTGGGGCGGTTTGCAAAGCGCGGTGTGATGCGGGGGATTGCGCGGTGTGGCGCGAGGTGCCTTGCTTCCGGCTGCCATGAAACTCCTCGCCTTTCTCATCCTCGCCATGAGTGCCGCCGCCGCCGACCTCACCCTTGCGCGCGACGGCCACTGGCTCGTCATCCGCGCGCCGCACGTGCCCGGCGGGGAAATCCGGATCAATTACCTCGAAGCCTACTGCCGCGCGGGTTCCACCGATGCAGACTGGGGCAAGCACACGGTTATCCCGCACAAGTCCGAGACGGTCTCGCTGAGCGACGATGGCAGGATCCTGAAATTGCGCGACGTGCTCGCCGATGGCGTGACCGTGGAGCACACCATCACGGCGAAGGCGGACGAGGTGGACTTCCGCCTCACCGCACATAACCCGACCGCGAAGGCGAGCGAGGCGCACTGGGCGCAGCCATGCGTTCGGCTCGGCGCATTCACCGGCTTCACCTCGCCCGAGCGCGGGCCGAAGGGAGCACCCGAGGATTACCTCCCGAAGTGTTTTATCTTCGTGGATGGCAAACTCACACGCATGCCGACGCCGCAGTGGGCGGAAAAGGCGCGCTACACGCCCGGCCAGGTCTGGTGTCCCGCACATGTCCCGCGGACCGACGTGAACCCGCGCCCGCTCAGCGCGCTCGTCCCGAGCAACGGCCTGATCGGCTGCTTCAGCGCCGACGACAAGTGGATCTGGGCCACGGCATGGGAGCCTTACCAGGAGCTGTTCCAGGGCGTCATTCGCTGCCTTCACAGCGACTTCCGCATCGGCGGTCTCGCGCCAGGGGCGAGGAAGGAAGTGCGCGGAAAAATCTACATCGTCCCCGCCGATGCCGCAGCACTGCAACGGCGCTATGAGGCCGACTTTCCCGAGCACAAGCCGGCCCGATAGCGCTCCAAGGAATTATGCTCGCGTCCAGTGGCGGACGGGTATCCCATCGCACGACGATCATGAAAACACCTACCGAACAAACCGCCGCAGACAAAACTGAAAGTGCCACTTCCCCATCAAGGAAGGCTGCCGCACCGGGGCCGAGGACGCTGGCGATTGATATCGGCGGCACGGGTCTGAAAGCCTCGGTGCTGGACACGAAGGGGAGGATGATCAGCGAGCGCGTCCGCGTGGACACGCCGGCGAAGTGCGGGCCGCGGATGATGGTGGAGACACTCGCGAAACTCGTCGCGCCGCTGCCCGCCTACGACCGGGTGTCTGTGGGTTTTCCCGGTGTTGTGCGGCGCGGGAAGGTGATGACGGCGCACAATCTCGGGCAGAAGGCATGGGAGGGATTCGATCTCGATCTGGCGTTGACGCGGCAGCTCCGCAAACCTGTGCGCGTGCTGAACGATGCGGACATCCAGGGCTTGGGCGCTATCTCGGGCAAAGGGGTGGAGATGGTCATCACGCTGGGCACCGGCATGGGATCAAGCCTCGCCGAGGATGGGCGGCTCTCGACGCACCTCGAGCTTGCGCACCACCCTTTCCGCAAGGGCCAGACCTACGAGGAGCAGCTCGGAAAGGCGGCGCTCGAGAAGGTGGGCAAGCGCCGTTGGAACCGGCGGGTGGAGAAGGCCATCGAGTCGCTTCGCATACTGACCAATTTCAACCGCCTTTACATCGGCGGCGGCAATGCGAAGGCGATCAAGTTCAAGCTGCCCGCCGATGTGAAACTGGTGTCGAACGAACTCGGAATGCGGGGCGGGATATGGCTCTGGGTCGAGCGCAGCCCCGGGAGCACTGACATTTTCCGGAGGAGCTAAAACGGCATCAGGCCCAACTGGAAGGCCCGGTCCGCCAGCCATGCGAGGCCGAGCAGCGCGACACCCGCGCTCACGGCGGCTTTCACCATTGCGCCATGCCGCCAGCGCGCGATGAGCAGCCCGAATGGCAGCAATGCAAGCACCACGGCGAGCTGGCCGGCTTCCACGCCGATGTTGAACATCAGCAGGCAGCGCACGAACGATTCGCGCGGCAGTTCCAGTCCGCCGAGCACATTCGCGAAGCCAAAACCGTGGATGAGCCCGAACGCGAACGTGAGCAGCCACCGATGCCTCACCTCGCGGCGGACGAGGTTTTCCACCGCCACATAAACGATGGTCGCCGCGATGGCGCTCTCCACGATGATTGCCGACAGCGAGATCACTTTCATCGCCGCGAGCGTCAGCGTGATGCTGTGGGCGATGGTGAACGAGGTGATCACAGCCACGAGCTGCCGCAGCCGGCTCACCACGAGGAGCGCGAGGAGGAAACACAGATGATCCCAGCCCATCCAGATATGCAGCGCGCCCTGCCACAGAAACTCGCGCATCGGCGAGGCGCCCGCGTTGCCTCGCTGCGGCCCGGCCCCGGCTGGCACAGGCGTGGCGGCTTGGGCGTGCTCGAAAAGATAGTCCGGCTCGCTTGCGGTGAAGATCACCTCGTGAGGCTTTCCCCCGGCCTCGAAGTAGCCGAGCACCACGTGGCGCGCCGGGAGCACGCCGAAGATGTCGAAGAGCAGCGCCACGCTTGTCGTCGGCACATTCACCGTCTTGTCGAATGGGAAAGAGATGAGCGCCTCATTCGCATGCCAGAGCTTTGAAGGCATCGGATCCGGCGCGTCGAGCGGCCAGAACGGCGCCGCTGCGACGCCGAGGTCTGCCGCCGCGCCATTCACCTCCATGCCGACGTGGGTGCGGAGGAATTTCTCGATCACTGGTGTTGCGGCGCGAAGCTCCGCCTTGCTCAGCGCGAGGTCGCCATCTGCATCCAGGCCCGGCACGATCTTTTGCAGCGCAAACACATCGAAGGTCAGCCGCAATTCGATGCGCTGCGCATGCAGATGCACCCGCGCGTAGCTTGTATCCGCCTTGTGCGCGAGGGCGCTCGTGCCCGCGAGTGCGAGCACGAGAATGCACGGCACGAGCGTGGTGATCACCGAAAATACGGCGGCGGCGGCGCTTCCCGGAATGCTGCGAGGTGACTGGTGCTGCACTGCGCGGCATATACGGAGTCTGTGCGCGAAACGCCAGAGCGCTCCATTCTTGCATGCCGCGCCTGCGCCGGGCGGAAGGCGCGCTGCATGAAACAGCTCGGGCGAGGGTCGGGTTTCGGGTAGGGTGGGCATCCTGCCCGCCGAGCGACGCATCTTGCGTCGCGGCCTCTCGGCGTTGCCTTGGACGCCATGAAAGTTCATTCGGGCGGGACGCCCACCCTACCCGCGACACTCCGCTCGCTTGAAGGCGTGTCTCGTTAATTCCGAGAGATGGTATGAGCACCGCGCTTGCCCCCTTCGCCCGCATTCGTGCAAGGATGAGGGCACATGATGAAACCATCGCCCGCAACCAAGGCCGCTTTCGAAGCGGCGGATGTCGTCGCTTCCGTCGCCAGCAATCTCCGCCTCATCGCCGGGTCGGGCTCCGAGCTTTCCGCGGAGAGCATCGCGCAGCTCGCCGGCGGCGGGCATTGGGGCGAGATCGTGGACCGGTTCTGGAGGACGCTGGCATTTGGAACCGGTGGTCTGCGCGGGCGCACCATCGGCCGCGTGGTGACTGCCGCGGAGCGCGGGATGGCGAAGGACGGCGCACGGCCCGACCATCCATGCACGGGCACGAACGCGATGAATTTTTTCAACATCAGCCGCGCGGCGCAGGGGCTTGCGGGTTACTGCCTCGATCACTTCAAAAACCGGAAACTGAAGGGGCGTCCGCTGATCGTGATTGCGCACGACACGCGGCATTTTTCGCGTGAGTTCGCGGAGCTTGTGGCGCGCGTGGCGGTGGAGCTTGGCTGCGATGCGGGCCTTTTCGGCGGCCCGCGCTCGACGCCGGAGCTGTCCTTCGCCGTGCGGTACTTGAACGCGACGGCGGGCGTTGTCATCACCGCCTCGCACAACCCGGCGCACGACAACGGATTCAAGTGCTACTTTGACGACGGCGCGCAAGTCGTGGAGCCGCATGCCAGCGGCATCGTTGCACGGGTGAATGCGCTCACGACGGACGTTTTTCAGCCTGTGGCGAAATCGAGGCGTGGCACGCTCCGCAGGCTCGGTGAGGAGATTGACGCGGCATACATGGGGCGGCTGGAGACGCTCGTGCTCGATCCCGCGATGGTGAAGGCCGCGCGCGGGATGAAGGTGGTTTTCACCAGCATCCACGGGACGGGCGGCGTGATCAGCAGGCCGATGCTCAAGAAGCTGGGGTTCAATTTCGACACGGTGAAGGAACAGGACGGATTTGACGGCGCGTTTCCGACCGTGCATTCGCCAAATCCCGAAAACGCCGAGGCGCTCGCGCTTGCGATCCGGCAGGCGGAAATGACGAATGCCGACGTGGTGCTCGCCACCGATCCCGACAGCGACCGCATGGGCGCCGCCATCCGGAACAAGGCGGGACAAATCGAACTGCTCACCGGGAACCAGATCGGTTCACTCATCGCCGCGTATCGCGTGCGCAAGCTCATCGCGCAGGGTGTCATCACGCGGGAAAACGCGGCCCGCTGCGCGATCATCAAGACGCTGGTGACCACCGACCTGCAAAAAGCGATCGCCGAAAAACACGGCCTGCGCTGCGTGGAGACGCTCACGGGCTTCAAGTACATCGGCGAACGGCTCGGCCAGTACGAGGCCGCACTCCCCGCGAAGGCCCGCGCCAATTACCGCCAGCTCAGTGAACGCGAGACGCGCGAGCTGCGGCTGAAGCATTCCGTCTATTACGTCGCGGGTGGCGAGGAGAGCTACGGGTACAGCGCGCATGATTTCGTGCGCGACAAGGACGCCAATGCCGCCGTGGTGCTCTTCGCCGAGGTCTGCGCGTTCGCGAAATCGCGCGGCATCACCGTGGATGCGCTGCTCGACGAGGTGTATGCGGAATACGGATTCTACATGGAAAAGAACGCCACGCTCACCTTCGAGGGCGCGGATGGCGCGGCGAAGATCGCGAAGCTCGCCGCGAGCTATGCCGCGAATCCACCGAAGCAGATGCACGGTGCGCGAGTCACCGGCGCACGGGATTTCAAGAGGCAAAAATTCAAGGACGCCGAGGGCCACGTGCTGCCGGGGGAAAGCATGACCATCCTCGATCTCGCCGATGGGCGCCGCGCCGCCATCCGCCCGTCTGGCACGGAGCCGAAGATCAAGTTCTACCTTTTTGCCCGCCGCGACCCGAAAGGCGCGCGCTTCACCGCCGCGGAACTCGCGAAGGTGAAAAAGGAAGTGAACTCCGCGCTCGAGGGCCTGTGGGAGTGGACGCAGGCGGACGTGAAGACGCGGGTGTAGTGAGGTGATGCTTGCGTGTGTGGCAAATTCGGGAGGGAGATCCCTGCGCGGGCTTTCCGGATCATTTTTTCCTCCCACTCCCGCTGCAAATCAGCCGTGCGTGAGGCGCACGGCGCGGGGCTTGACCCGGAAGGCGGCGGCTCAGCACTCTGCGGGTGATGAAATTGGGGGTGAACATTGATCACATCGCGACGCTCCGGCAGGTGCGGTACATGTCGGATATTGACGCGCACAATGCGGAGCCGGATTTGCTCGCCGCGGCGGAGACGTGTGTGCGGGCGGGCGCGGCGGGGATCACGGTCCATCTCCGCGAGGACCGCCGGCACATTCAGGACGCGGATGTTTTCCGGCTGCGGGAGGGCTTGAAGACGAAACTGAATCTCGAGATGGGCAATTCGCCGGCGATTCTGGCAATCGCGCTCAAAGTGAGGCCGGACGAAGTCTGCCTCGTCCCGGAGAACCGCGCGGAGGTGACGACCGAGGGCGGTTTGAATGTCGCCGGCCAGCAGGAGGCGCTGCGCCCGACCGTGGATGCGCTGCGTAATGCGGGCATTCGCGTGAGCATGTTCATCGAGCCGGAACGCGGGCAGATCGCCGCGTCGCACGCGCTCGGCGCGGAGATGGTGGAATTGCACACGGGCGCATTTGCAAACTCGGAGGACGGCGCACAACTCGCCGCGCTGGTGCGTCTGCGCGAGGCGGCGGAGCAGGCGCATGGCCTTGGCGTGCAGGTGAACGCCGGGCACGGCATCAACTACACGAACATCGCGCGCATCCGGACGCTGCCGCACGTGGTGGAATTGAACATCGGCCACAGCATCGTCTGCCGGGCCATCTCGGTGGGGCTGGAGCGCGCGGTGCGCGAAATGGTCGCCGCGATGCAGCAATGAGCATCCTCGGAATCGGCGTGGACATCGTGGAGATCGCGCGGCTGGATGCGTCCATCCAACGGCAGGGGCAGCCGTTTCTCGACCGGTGCTTCCTCGAATCCGAGCAGGCGTATTGCAACTCCCACCGCGAGCCGGCGCGCAGTTACGCGGCGAGATTTGCCGCGAAGGAGGCGGTGGCCAAGGCGCTCGGGACGGGCTTTGGCGCGCAGCTCGGGTGGCTGGATGTGGAGGTGCGGCGCAAGGCGAGCGGGGAGCCGTTCATCGTCCTGCACGGTACCGGCGCGGAGACGGCTGGCCGGCTCGGCGTCACGGAGATTCTCGTCTCGCTTTCGCATGGCGAGCTTTACGCCGTCGCGAATGCGGTGGCGATCAAGGGCGGGTAGGGGAGGTGGCGTCGGTGCAAAAAAAAGACCGGCGCAGCTTTCGCCGCACCGGTCTTCGAAGAGTCCGCGCTGGTTACTTCAGCACGGCCTGGTGGAACTCGAACCAGTCGTCGAGGTTGTTGAGGTCCACGGCGTCGGGGAGCACGCTGCCGTCATCGGCGATCCCGTTCGCAGCGAGGATGCCCTTGCGGGTTTCGTCTGCGTGGATGTAGCCGAGAATGGCGAGGTTGTGCTTGTGGATGGTGGCCTTGGTGAGGTTCTTGCCGTTGGTTTTCACCCATGCCTCGAAGGCGGCGTAGGTGGGCTTGCTGCTCTTGATGAACGCCTTCACGGCCTCGGGATCGAGACCGAGCGCGGTGCAGGTCATCATGTCGTAGCCTCCGCCGATGCCGGGGTAGCCAGCGGCGAGCTTGCCGGTGGCTTCGAGGCTGACTTTCAGCCAGAGGCGCGGCAGGTGAAGGGCGCCGAGCGGGCCGGCGACTCCTGAACTGATCATTGGAACGTAACTCATGGTATGTGTTGTGTGTTTATTGGTTTGGTTTTTCCCCGCGTGATGCGGGGGAAATCGGTGGGCAGCGGCAGTGCCTGCCGCCTGTTTTTTACTTCTTCTTCTTCGCGGCTTTCTTCGGTCCGCGGCCTTTGAATGTGAGTTCCGCGATGCCGCTCTTGTCGAGACCGCCGAGACCGAGCTTCGTGAGCTTGGTGTATTGGGCGAATGTGGCCGCCGCGAGCGGGAGATTGAGCTTCTGCTGTTTCCCAAGGGCGAGCGCGATGCCGCTGTCCTTGGCGGCGTGCGCGCCGCTGAAGAAGCACGAGTGGTCGCGGTTCATCATGTCCTCGCCGTCGGTGACGAGCACGCGCGAGTTCGCACCGGTCTGCGAGAAGACTTCGGCAACCACTTTCAGGTCGAGCTTCAGCGCATCCGCGAGGCCCAGGCCTTCGGCGAGCCCGGCGGTGTTGATGTTCATGACCATGTTCACCAGCGCCTTGACCTGCGCGGCCTGCCCGGCTTTGCCGATGTAGCGCATGAGTTTTCCCTCGTCGCTCAGTTTCACGAGGACCGGCTTCACTTTTTCAAAGGTCGCCTTTTCGCCCCCGCACATGAGGTAGAGCGTGCCGGCGCGCGCCTGATTGATGGATGACGCCATGCAGCCTTCGAGCGACGCGGCCTTCGCCTTTTTCGCGAGCTTTTCCACCTGGACGTGGGTCGCAGGGGAAATGGTCGCGCAGTTCACGAACGTGCGCCCCGCCGCGCCCATGAGCAGGTTGTCCCTCTTGTTCGTGAAGACGTGGATCTGCGCCTTGTCATCGGTGACGACGGTGAAAATCACGTCGCTCAACTCTGTCACGCGGGCGAGCCTGGTGCAGGCTTCCGCGCCGAGTTCCGCCGCGAGGTCGGCGGCAGCCTGCTGGTTGATGTCATAGACGGCGGTGACTGCGTATCCGACATCCTTGAGGCGCCGCGCCATGTTCGCGCCCATGCGCCCGACTCCGACAAATCCGATTCTTTGTGCCATAGTGGTTGGTGTTGTTTGGTTGGAAAAAACGAGGGCGCGCTTTGTAGCGGGCGGCCTTTTGCGGAGGCAAGGGGTTTTCACACTCAATCACATCCACGGTGATCCGCTTTCAATCAGGGGAAAAAATTTGCGGTGCAGCCGGTCCAGAACGCTCTCCCAGCTGCACCGCTGTTCCCCCCAGAACAATGAGTAAGACCCGGGCGCCCCAAAGTTGTTAGAAAAAGACCCGCTTTTTCGCCAGGTGCCCGCGAAATACCGGCCCGGGCCGGCCCGCCTCATCGCCGTGCTGGAAAACCGTCCGCCGGCCCGCAACACTCACCCCCATGCCGGCATACACCGCCACTTTCTCGATCCGCACCCGCGGCAAAGGCACCTCGGAGATCACCGACGAAGTCGCCCGCGTCGTCCGCGAGAGCGGCATCCGCACCGGGCTTTGCACCGTGTTCATCCGCCACACCAGCGCATCGCTCGTCATTTATGAAAACGCGGATCCCAGCGCGCGCGCCGACCTGCACGAATTCTTCGAGCGGCTCGTGCCGGAGGAGGAGGACTACTACATCCACACCACCGAGGGCGCGGACGACACCACCTCCCACCTCCGGATGGTGCTCACCCGCACGTCCGAATCCATCCCCATCGCGCAGGGCCGGCTCACGCTCGGGACATGGCAGGGCATCTTTCTTTTCGAACACCGCCGCGCGCCGCACCTGCGCGAGATCACCGTCAGCGTCCTCGGCGAGAAGTGAGCGGCCTCACTCCAGCCGCAGATACGGCCACAGCCCGTGCAGCCCGCCCTCGCGGCCGAAGCCGCTTTCCTTGTATCCGCCAAACGGGCTGGCGGGGTCGAATTTGTTGTAGGTGTTCGCCCACACCACGCCCGCGCGCAGCTTGCTCACGATCTTGAAAATCTTGCTCCCCTTGTCCGTCCACACGCCCGCGCTCAGGCCGAATGGCGTGTTGTTTGCGCGCTCCACCGCCTCCTCCGGCGTGCGGAAAGTGAGCACGCTCAGCACCGGCCCGAAGATTTCCTCCTGCGCCACCCGATGGCTCGCGGTGACACCCGTGATGACGCTCGGCGGGAACCAGAACCCGCGCTTCGGCAGCGTGCAGCGCGGCTGGATCAGCGCGCCCCCCTCGGCCACCCCGGCCTCCACCAGCGCGCGGATCTTCCCGAGCTGCGCCCGCGAATTGATCGCGCCGATGTCCGTGTTCTTATCCAGCGGATCGCCCACCCGCAGCGTGGCCATGCGGTCGCGCAGCTTGCGGATGACGGTGCGGTAAATGCCCTCCTGCACGAAAAGCCGCGAGCCCGCGCAGCACACGTGGCCCTGGTTGAAAAAGATCCCCGCGATCACGCCCTCCACCGCCTGGTCCAGCGGCGCATCCTCGAAAATGATGTGCGCGGCCTTCCCGCCGAGTTCGAGGGTGAGCTTCTTCGTGGCGCAAGCCGCCGGCTTGCGTGCGTGCTCGGATCGCAAGCCGGCGGCTTGCGCCACGCTTTTGGCGATCAGCTTGCCCACCTCCGTGCTGCCCGTGAACGCGATCTTGTCCACCCCCGCATGCTCCACCAGCGCCCGTCCCGTCCCCCCCGCGCCCGTCACGATGTTCACCACGCCATCCGGCAGGCCGGCCTCCTGGAAAATCCGCGCAAGGTGCATCGCCGTGATACTCGTGGTCTCCGCCGGCTTGAGCACCACCGTGTTGCCGCACGCCAGCGCGGGCGCGATCTTCCATGCCGCCATGAGCAGCGGAAAATTCCACGGGATGATCTGCCCGCACACCCCCACCGGCCGCGGAGTCCTGCCGGGGCACGCATACGCCAGCTTGTCCGCCCAGCCCGCGTGGTAAAAGAAATGCGCCGCCGCCTGCGGCAGATCGAAATCGCGCGATTCCCGGATCGGCTTCCCGCCATCGAGCGACTCCAGCACCGCCAGTTCCCGCGCCCGCTCCTGCATGATCCGCGCGATGCGGAAAAGATACTTCCCCCGTTCCAGCCCCGGCAGCCTGCTCCATCCCGCGAAAGCCCTCCTCGCCGCCGCCACCGCCGCGTCCACATCCACCGCCGAACCCTCCGCAATCATCGCCAGCCGCTGCTCATTCGCGGGATTGATGCTCGGAAAATACCCGCCCGCCCGCGGCTCCACGAATTTTCCCCCGATGAAAAGCTCATATTGCTCATCCGGCTTCACCACCACCGCCTCCGGCGCCGGCGCGTAATCCCACGCCCCGCCAAAGCTCAGCGTGCGCCTTCCGGGCGGCACGGGCGGAGGGACGGCAGCTTTCGGACGGCGGACGGCTTGGCGAGGCATGGCGCGGACATTGGACATCCACCCGCCTTCACGCAAGCGCGCCGCCAATCCAGGTCGGCTTCTCTGTTTGGGAAGTAGGGTGGCATGGTGTTGGTTTGGTTGTGGTCTCAGTGAAAGGAAATCCTGCCCGTGTGGAACAAATGTGGAACGCGACTTGTGTTACTGCCGATTGGAGAAGGTATTACAAAATACGGCCCAGGTATTGAGCGGCGCAATACCGGTATTTTCCCGTCCAATACCGGTCTTCAGCGGCGCAATACCGGTATTCCCCCGTCCAATACCGGTCTTGAGCGGCGCAATACCGGTGATGCCTCGGCCAGCACCGGCATGAAATGGCGCAGCACCGGTATTTTCCCATGCCGCACCGGTGTGCAACGACGCAATACCGGTGATGCGTCGGGAATTACCGCCGCGATTCCGGCGCGCATTGCTGCGGGGTGGGTTTGCGGGCCGGTAAGCCCGCGCCGCGGCCGCACATTTTCCCGCTGACCTCCGGAAGATTGCCTCGACTTCTCCCCGCCGCGCAGCTAATCAGAGCCATGTTTTTGACCGAATTTTGGACACCGTTGCCGGGCAGGCACTCTATCCGGGCACTCTATCCGTGGGCGAACATCCGGGGGGCGCTCCGGCTCATTTGAAAAGACAAGGCCCGCGCCACTTTCGCGGCGCGGGCCTGTGATTTCGGCGGACTGTCGGGCTCAGAGCGAGCGCAGGAATTCGAGGAGCTGATTTCGCTGCGTGCGCGTCAGTGCATTGTAGCGGTCGCGCGCGGCGCGGCCTTCGCCGTCGTGTGCGCGGATTGCCTGGTCAACGTTCGCCGCGCGCCCGTCGTGCAGATACGGGCTGCTCGCACTCAGTCCCCACAGCGGCGGCGTGCGGAATTCCGACGCACCCGCGTCGCCCTGCACGATGCCGTCGCCGAGGCTGCCCATGTCGTGCAGCAGGAGGTCGGAATACAGCGCGACTGTTTTTCCGCTCAACGCGGCGACGGGATTTTCGCCCGTTGTCAATTCCGGCACATGGCACTGCGCGCAGCCGACGCTGCCAAACAGTGTCTTTCCAGCCGTCCCATTTTCCGTGAGCGGACGCGGCGCCGGCGGCGCGAGCAGACGCTGGAAGTCCGCGAGTGCATCAATCGCGCTGCGGCCATCCGGGCCCGTGACATCCTCGGGATCGGCGACCCTGTCGAATTGCGCGAGCAGCGCGGCATTTCCGTTGGGCGCGTTTTCATCGGGGAAGAGGCGGCTGGTGATGCCCATCTCGTTGAGATACGCGTCGGCGGAAAACGACAGCAACGTGGCTTGCTGCGCCTTCCATCCGAATCGCCCGACGCGCATTTCGCCGCTGGCCACATCACGCACCATCGAGGCACGACCGCTGACACCATCCACTTCGGGAAGCGCTGCCAGGGCGAGGATCGTTTCGTCCGGGATCGCCTCGATGAGACCGAGGCCGAAAAGCGGCGTGGTCTGCCGGCGCGCGACGACGTTGGCCTGCGGCGGAACAAACTCCCTGGCACCCGGCGCGATGGCGCGGAATTGCAGCAGCGAACCGCCGAGTTCCGCCAGCGGATCGAAAACGCCGCCCTCCGTATGCCCGAAGCGTGTCACAACGATACGACTGGCGCCGCCGGGAGCAGGCGCCCGGTGGCAGGAGACACACGAGACGTTGTTGAAAACCGGCCCAAGACCACCGGCGCGGTTCTCGACCTCGAGAAACTCCCCGCGTCCTTCACGAAAGGCGGCAAGTTCCTCCTGCGTGAGCCCCGGCAGCGGGCCGCCGAGTGGCGGTTGTCCTGCTGGCGGTGGAGTTCCCGGTGGTGGGGGTGGAGGTTGCTGGTTGGGCGGCGGTGGCTGCTGGTTGGGTGGTGGCGGCTGCTGGTTGGGCGGTGGTGGTTGCTGGTTGGGTGGTGGCGGCTGCTGGTCGGGTGGTGGCGGCTGCTGGTTGGGTGGTGGCGGCTGCTGGTTGGGCGGTGGCGGTTGCTGGTTGGGTGGTGGCGGCTGCTGGTTGGGTGGTGGCGGTTGCTGGTTGGGTGGTGGCGGTTGCTGGTTGGGTGGTGGTGGCTGCTGGTTGGGTGGCGGCGGCTGCTGGTTTGGTGGCGGTGGTTGCTGGTTGGGTGGTGGCGGTTGCTGGTTGGGTGGTGGCTGCTGCTGATCGGGTGGCGGTGGTTGCTGGTTGATCGGTGGCCGCTGCTGGTTGGGTGGTGGCAGTTGATTCGCCACTTGGGCGAACGCACTGCCAGTCACGAGTGCGATGGCAGCGATGGTGGTTATGTTTCGGGTCAGGATTGATTTCATTTTGTAGTTTGATTTCACGCCCGCGGCAGAGCCCCGAGCATGTGGAGGAAACTCGCACACTCATGTTAAGCCCCTGTGTTCACGGGCCGGGTTTAATGTAAGGAGAGTGTAAAATCCCACGCCGCAGGTTGGTGTCGGCAACTGCGCCGTTCACGAACCGCCCTGATCTTCCGGAGAACGCCGTGACGCCCGGCGCGGCATTCAACCACGCGCAAGTGCAGTGAGCCTTTTTCCGGGCGTTCCTCCGTTTACTTCGCCTCTCCCAGCTTGATGCGGAGTGGCATCAGGCGATGTTTCGTCTCCCCGCCGCTGTCCGCGATGAGGATGAGGCTGCGCCAGCCTCCGGCGAGTTGAGGGCCAAGCGCGATGCCCTCGTAATTGGCACCGCCGGTGTGGCGCTCGAAGAGGAGTTTCTTGCGGGCGGGCTTGAAGTCCGCGTGGTCGAGGCGCGCGAATTTCCCGACATCAGTGGCATCGGTGAAATCGAGCAGGTAAATCTTCGCGACAAGGCCCGTGGCGACGACGCGTTCCAGCGCGAGAAGCCGTCCGTCCGGAAGCGCGCAGAGATCGGTGAGTCCGGTGCCGGTGTTGTTCGGGCGCAACGCTGAGGGGTCCGTGCGATGGGCGAATTGGGCGAGAGGCTTGAATGACGAGGTGAATTTTTGAATCCGGACGAGACCGCCCCGGGAGCGTGAACTCAGTTCGCCGTCGCCATCGAGGGTGTCTTCGTTGGCGGTCCAGAAATGCCCCGCGCCAAATGTGAGTGACTCAAGGCTCTTGTTGAAACGCGCGCGGCTGAAAACCTTCGGAACTTCCACGGCAAAACGCGCATCGCCGGCCTCGTCGAATCCGGTGATTCCGTGGCCGTTCTCGCAACTGATGTACAGCCGCCTGAACTCCGGCTGCCACGCGATGCCCTCAAAGTCGGAGAGGTTCGCTTTCACCGGAATCATTGAGCCAAACGCCGCCGCATGGATTGCACCGCTTGCGGGATCGAGGCTCAGCTTGAGTGTAAAAATCGCCAGGGTGCGATTCGAGACGGCGTAATAGTTGTCGTTGCCAATCCATGTGATGCCGCTGAAGTCCGTCGCCTTGTCGTAGTGGACGATGAGGTCATTTTGCTTGGCCACGGCTTCGATGACGGGGTCAGCGGAAGCTTGGAAAAGCGGCGCTGCGATGAACGCGAGCGACAGGATGTGTGGAAAAATCCCCCCCAAGGGTGAGCGTGCAGGCCTTATGGGCTTTTGGTGGCGTGATGGTGTCATGAGTGTTGTTGCGGAGTGGGACTGGGGCGTTCTGTGGGTTCATATGCGTGGATGCGCGGGGGGCGCGTTTTCCGCAAGCTGGCAGCTTGCGCTACGGGGGGAATCAGGAAATCCACGGTTTCAGTGCGGCTTTTGCGTCATCGTTGAAATTTATGGCGAAGGCTTCGTCCGGCACGAGGCGGAGCGGGGCGTGGTCACCGAGGATGCGGAATTCGACCCGGCGCGTGCCGGGGTGGCGTGCGAGCACGTCGCGGATGGCGAGCAGGTCGCGCTCGGACGCCTTCGCGCGATCGAGGGTAAGCACGAGCGGCTTTTCCTTCGGCGCGGACTTTGTGAGCGGCTCCACCTTGTCGGCGGTGATTCGCGGGCCTTCGTCGCGCTGGTCGAGGCGGCCGGTGATCGCAACGACTTTGCCGGCCTCAAGGTGGCGCTGGTTTTTCGTGAAGGCTTCGCTCCAGATCATCACTTCGAGCGATGCTGTCATGTCCTCGAGGATCACGATGGCGAAGGGCTTTCCGTCCTTTTTCGTGAACTTGCGATCCACGCTCGCGAGCTGGCCGGCGATGGTGACGGTGCTTTTGGTTTCTTTTTCGCCGAGGTGCGCGATGGGAGTGTATTTGTCCCGCCCCAGCTCGGCCCGGTATTCGTCGAGCGGATGGCCGGTGACGTAGAATCCGAGCAGTTCCTTCTCATAGGCGAGCTTCTCGCCTTGCGGCCACGGCGGGACTTTCGCGTTTGCGCGCTTCGCCGCGGGCTGCGCCGCGCCCTCGATGTCGCCGAAAAGCGACGACTGTCCGGCGGCCTTGTCGCGCTGCGAGCTGCTGGCGGCGGCCATCGCGCCCTCGACTTCCGCAAAAAGCCAGGCGCGTTCGATGCCGGTGAAGTCGAACGCGCCGCATTTCACGAGACTTTCCAGGACCTTGCGGTTGACCTTCTTGGAGTCCACGCGCGCGCAGAAATCATCGAGCGATTTGAACGGCCCGCCGTGCCTGCGCTCCTCGATGGCGGCGATCATTGCGAGTTCTCCGACGTTCTTGATCGCGGCGAGCCCGTAGCGGATCGAGCCGAGGCGGGGTTTCTCCGCGGTGCCGCCGCTTGTCGTGGCTGCGACGCCCCCGTCGCAACTATCCGCGGCGCCTTCGCCGCGCGGGGCGTGATTGCCGTTGCCCGAAGGCAGGTCGTCGAAATTGTAGTTCTCTGCGTCGTGTTCGGCTCCAGACGAATCTCGCGGCGGGGGCGCCGCGGATATCCCGATGTATCGGGACGACGAG
This sequence comes from Prosthecobacter debontii, assembly GCA_945861385.1. GTDB lineage: Bacteria > Verrucomicrobiota > Verrucomicrobiia > Chthoniobacterales > Chthoniobacteraceae > SXWH01. Next base: position 38,350 of record CAMAUI010000003.1, on the reverse strand, counting down.
GGCGTCGCAGCCACGGCGGCGGCGGCGGCTTCGCCGTCGTCCGCTGCCACGGCGCGTGCGGCTTTCCGCAGCGCCTTCAGCGCCGCCACGCCCTCCGCGTTCACCTCCGCCGGCTCAAATTTCAAGCCGCTCGCGTTGATGTCCGGCGCGAGGAGCTTGATGCCGAGGCGCTCGCACTCGCCGACGAACACGGCGATTTTGTCCATGTTCGCGACTTCGTTGCTCATCACGGCGGCCATGAATTCCACCGGGTAGTTCGCCTTTAGAAAACCCGTCTGGTAGCTCACCCACGCGTATGCGGCGGAATGCGAGCGGTTGAATCCGTAGCCCGCGAATTTCTCCAGCGTGTCGAACACCTCGTTTGCCTTGTCGGCGGAAATGTTGTGCAGCTTCGCGGCGCCCTCGCAGAACTTGACGCGCTCCTTGGCCATCTTGTCCTTGTCCTTTTTCCCCATCGCGCGGCGGAGCAGATCCGCGCCGCCGAGCGTGTAGCCGGCGAGGATTTGGGCGGCCTGCATCACCTGCTCCTGGTAAATGAGAACACCGTAGGTTTCCGACGTGATTCCCATCAGCAGTTCGTGAGGCGCCTTCACCTTCGCCTTGCCCTTTTTGCGCTTCACGTAATCGGGGATCAGCTCCATCGGGCCGGGCCGGAACAGCGCGATGAGCGCGTTGATGTCCTCGATGCTCGCGATGTCGAATTGCTTCGCCCAGCCCGTCATGCCGCCGGACTCGACCTGGAATACCGCGATGGTCTCGCCGCGGTTGAAAATGTCGAACGTCGCCGCGTCATCGAGCGTGACCGTGTCTATGTCGAAAGCGGGCGTGTGCGCGCGGATGAGTGCGACAGCGTCCGTGATCACCGTGAGCGTTTTCAGCCCGAGGAAGTCGCACTTCAGCATTCCCACATCGCCGAGCGGCCCCATCGCGTATTGGGAGACGATGGTGCCGTCGTTCGAGCGCGCGAGCGGGATGTAGTCGGACAGGTCGCGGTCGCCGATGACCACGCCTGCCGCGTGGACGCCGACGTTGCGCGTGAGGCCTTCGAGCTTCACCGCGGCGTCCCACACCGCGGCGGTCGCGGGTTCGTTTTTCACGGCGGCGGCGAGATCGGGATTCTTGTCAATTGCCCCCAGCACCTTCTCCACTTCGCCCGTCTCCGCGTTCTTTTTCTCGTAGCCCGTGAGCGTGATGTTCAGCTCCGTCGGGATCATCTTCGCGATGCGATCCGCGTCGCTGTAGCCCATGCCCTGCACGCGCGCCACGTCGCGCACGACCGATTTTGCGCCGAGCGTGCCGAAAGTGATGATCATCGCCACCGCGCGGTCGCCGTATTTTTTGCGCACGTACTCGATGACCTCACCGCGGCGGTTCACGCAGAAGTCCACGTCAATATCCGGTGGCGACACCCGTTCGGGATTCAGGAACCGCTCGAACAGCAGCTTGAACTTGATCGGGTCAATGTCCGTGATCCCCATCGCATACGCCACGATGGAGCCAGCCGCCGAGCCGCGTCCCGGCCCGACGGGGATGCCCTGCTTGCGCGCCCAGTCAATGAAGTCCCAGACGATGAGAAAGTAGTTCACGAAACCCTGCTTCTCGAGCACGGCGACCTCGAGTTCGTAGCGCCGCTGGATCTCCTCCGAGTCGGCGCGCGGGCCGTAGCGCCGCCGCAGGCCGGCCTCGGCGATCTCGCGCAGGTAGCCGTTCTGCGTCTTGCCCGGCGGCGTCTCGTAGTTCGGGTACTTCGGCGAGTCATCCAGCTTGAAGCCCGTGCGCTCGGCGATCGCCAGCGTGTTATCGCACGCCCCGGGATAATCGCGCCAGATCGAGCGCATCTCCTCCGGCGTCTTGAAGTACACCTCGCTCACGTAGCGCAGCCGGCGCTCGTCAGTGATGTTCGCGGCGGTGCCGATGCAGATGAGCACGTCGTGCGCGTCGTGATCCTCCTTGTTTAGAAAATGCACGTCGTTCGTCGCCACGAGGCCCACGCCGAGGTCGCGCGCGATGCGTGGCAGCTCGCGGTTCACGGTGATCTGCTGCTCGATGCCGTGGTCGCACAGCTCGATGAAATAATTCTCCGCCCCGAGAATGTCGCGATACGTCGCCGCGAGCGCGTGCGCCTTTTTTAAATCCTGCTGCGCATGGATCGCATACGGCACCTCACCCTTGAGACACCCGCTCAGCCCGATCAGCCCCGCCGAGTATTGCGCGAGCAGCTCCTTGTCCATGCGCGGCTTGTAGTAAAACCCGTCGAGATGCGCGATGGAGACGAGCTTGATGAGGTTCTTGTAGCCCTGTTCGTTTTGCGCGAGCAGCGTGAAGTGAAAATTCCCCTCCTGCTTGGTGCTTGCCGATTTTTTCAGATGAGAATCCGGCGACATGTACACCTCGCAGCCGATGATCGGCTTGATGCCCGCCTTGTTGCACGCCTGGTAAAACTCAACCGCCCCATACATCACCCCGTGGTCCGTGATCGCCAGCGCAGGCATGCCGAGCTTCGCCGCTTTCTCCACAGCCGCGCCGACACGGCAAGCTCCATCGAGCGTGGAGTATTCCGTGTGGCAGTGGAGATGAACGAACGAATCCGGCATCGCGCAACATTGCGGAGCAACCGGGTGCCAGCGCAAGCGCGCACTCCCGGTGGATGGCGCCGCTCCGCGCGCCATGCTTCACAAAACGCGCAGCGCAGATCGTATGTAGTATAGACTTCGACGGTTCGGGGCTTGCGCTTGAGCTGCTTTGCGATGAGGCCGGCGTGGTTCGTGAGTGTGAATGTCGCGCTGACTTCGCCCAGGAGCGGAAGGTGCCGCCGGTGATGCGCGGTGTCCGCGGGCCTATGCCGCTGCCCCGCGCGGCAGCCGTTCATTTTCCCGCGAAGGAAAAGCCGCTCGCAATGGGTGCGGTCATTGCACTTCCTGCCCGTGTGGTGCTTGTCCGGGGAGGAGGAATGTTTTCACGAGTTCGCCCTTCCCGCAGATGGTCATGCCGGGGAAGCGTTTGAACCATTCGCCCGCGGGGACTTCGGGTTCCAGCGCGCACCAGTTGGAAAATAGGACAAGCTGATCCACTGAAATGTGGCGCAGGTGGACGCGGTCGAGGAGGTGCGCCATCACCGCGCGGGGGAGGTTCCGGCGGCGGATTTTCGGCATGTCACCGGTCGCCGTAGAAGCCCCTGGTGATCTCGGCTTTCAGGCGCTCGACTTCGGCGGGGTCGGTGGCGTCCACCATTTGCTGGGCGAGCACGCCAATTTCCTCGCCGGAGAGCTGGCGATGTTTGTCGAGTTCCTTCGTGTGGCGCACGACCACGGCCAGTTCCGCGGGCGGCAGACTGTCAATCTCGTGGATGATCTCGGCGGCGGTCATGGGCGCATAATAGGGAATTGTGTGGCTGCGGTCAACTCGCACACAGTTGCCCGGATGACTGCCCGTGATCAATGGATGGAGAAACTCCGCGCCAGCTTTGCCGGCGGGACTTTTGTAAAGTTCACGCTCAGCCGGCCGCGCGAGCGTAAGGCGGAATTGCGTAATGTGTATGCGCGGTTTGTGGACTTGAAAGCGGGGCGCGCGGTGTCGCTCACGCTGCGGTACGCGACGAAGGATGTGACGCGCAATGTGACGCCCGCGGAGACCCCGGCGCAGGTGGGCTCGCTGCTCTCCGATGTCTTCGAAGAGGCAAACCTTTTCACGACAACCGGCGATTTCCGGCTGAAAGCCGACGCGAAAGGCGAGGGGACGATGAAAGCGTCGCGGCCCACTTTCTCCGCTGTGCTCCCGACTGCGCATGACCGTCCCAAGGAGCGTGCGCTCGCGAATGCCCCGTTTCTCACGAAGCTCGGTGTGACCTCCGCCGATGGAGTCGCGCGGCCCGGCATGGCGGACAAGTTGCGGCAGGTGGAACGCTTCGTGGAAATCCTCGGGCATCTCACCGAGTCTTCGCCGTTTGCCGCCGCGGAATCGGTTCGCGTCTGCGACATGGGAGCGGGGAAGGGCTACCTCACTTTTGCCGCGCACGAGTATTTCCGGCGGCGGGGAAAAGCGGAGGTCATCGGCGTCGAGCAGCGGGAGGATCTCGTGGGGAAGACCAACGCCATCGCGAGGGAACTGGAATGCGAGGGGCTGAGGTTCGATCGCGGGACGATCGCGGACTTCCCGCTTCCCGCCGCGCCCGACGTGCTGATCGCGCTGCACGCGTGCGACACCGCGACCGACGATGCGCTCGCCGCGGGTGTGCGCGCGGGTGCAAAACTGATCGTCGTCGCGCCGTGCTGCCACAAGGAAGTGCGTTCGCAAATGCGGGCGCCGGAAGTGCTGGCCGCCATCCTGCGGCACGGGATTCTCGCCGAGCGACAGGCGGAGGTGCTCACGGACGGGCTTCGGGCGCTCGTGCTGGAGGCATGGGGTTACGAGGCGAAGGTGTTCGAGTTTGTCTCGAACGAACACACCGGAAAAAACCTGATGATCGCGGCGACGAAACGCGGCGATGAAGACATGGCCGGGCTGGAACGCGCGCGGACGGTGATGCGGGAGTTTGGCATCGAGCGGTTCCGGCTGCTCGACGAGCTTTGCACGGTGTAGGGCGTGACTAGAGCCTGCCATGAATTTTGCAGGATGAGTGAAAACGCCAACGGCGTTTTGTCCACCAGCCCAGGGCTGAAGGATGGAACGCCTTTGGCGTTCTCCGCCCACGCTCGTTCAAAGTGCATGACACGCTCCAGAGGTGAAAACTTCCGCCCGCAGCGGTGCTAAAAACTGAGATGCGTCCGCCGCCCCATCGCATTGAACAGGCGGCTTTCCTTTTCCTCTCCACGGGCTACGGTTGCCGCCATGAACTCCTTTTTTGCCCGATGGCTGCCGTGTGTGACGCTTGCGACGTGGAGCGGGGTGCTGCTTTTCTACCACCAGAGTGATCGCATGCGTGATCTGCTGGCGCCGCAGTTCCGGGTGTTCGCGCTCATCGCGGGAGTGGTGCTGGCGCTGATGGCGCTGGTGTTTGCGCTGTTCAAGGCGGATGCGTCGTGCTGCTCGGCGAACGATTGCGGGCATGGGCTGTCCCGGCTCAACGCGGGGAAGCTGCTCACGTTTGCGGTGCTCATTTTCCCGCTGACGCTGGCGGCGAAATTCAACCCTGGCGAATACAGCGTGAACGCGGTGAAGAATGCGACGGTGAGCACGGATGCATCGTCGCTCGGCGGTGCTTCGAAGGCGCGGCAGGCAAAGCTGGATGCGGCGCGCGAGGCTGATGTGATCGCGAAGGGGAAGATTTCTGAGCCGCCGCCGCTGCCGCTGCCGGTCGCACCCGGGAGCCAGCCGCCGGAGGATGCAAATGCGAAGAAGCATCCGGCGGACGCAGGGACGCAGACTTTCGCGGATTACCTCCAGCGGTCGTCGGACGGGAACATCATTGCCGAGGTGCTCGACCTGCTCTACGCGGCGCAGGATCAGGTGCTGCGGAAGGATTTCGAGGGGAAGAAAGTGGAGTTGGTTGTGCAGTACATGCCGGAGAGCTCGGGGACGGGCGGTGCGAAGCGGTTCAAGGGCGTGCGGATGTTCATGACGTGCTGTGCGGCGGATGCGCGGCCGATCGCGACGATGATCGAGGCGGACAAGCTGCCGGATTTTCCGGAAATGACGTGGGTGAAGATCACCGGCACGGCGACCTTCCCGGTGGAGAAGGGCCGGCGTATCTCGGTGCTCAAGGCGGAGAAGATCGAGAAGTCCAAGCCGCCCGAGGACAACATGCTCTATTGAGCGGGAGAGGGGCCTGTCGTGGGACTGGCCGGGCGGGGCTTGCGGTAATCTTTTGCCGCGCAGTTGACGTGCCGCCCTCGTCCGCGCATCGTCGCCGGACATGATTCTGCCCGCCGTCACCGAGCTTCTCATCATCCAGGACCGCGACCGCAAATTGCGGCAACTCAACACCGAATTGAAAAACGCGCCGCATGAAAGGAAGGCGCTGGAGGCAAAGCTGGCCGGGACTGCGGCGGCGCTGGATGCCGCGAAGCTGCGGGCGAAGGAGATCGAGGTGAAGCGCAAGGAACTCGAAAATTCCGTGGGGTCGCTGAACGAGCGGATCTCGAAGTACGAGAACCAGAAGCTCGGGACGAAGAAGAATGACGAGTATCAGGCGTTCGACCACCAGATCGAAACGCTGAAGAAGGAAATCGCCGGGCTTGAGGATCAGGAACTGGCGCTGATGGAGGCCGCGGAGGCGCAGAAGGTGGTGATCGCCGCGGCGGACAAGGCGGCGAGCGAAACCCGGGGGATGGTGGAGCGGCAGATCGCCGACCTTGATTCGAAGATCAAGGCGATCGGGGGGCAGCGCGAGGAGATCACCGCGGAGCGCGCGAAACTTGCCGCCGGGGTGGATGAGGATTTGCTCGATACGTATCAGCGGCTCTTTGACAAGAAGGACGCGCTGGCGATCGCCGCGCTCGCGAATGAGATCTGCCAGGGCTGCCACGTGAAGGCGCAGACGCACATCGTGCATGCGGTGAAATCGGCAAAGGACGTGACGCACTGCCTCAACTGCGGGCGGATTCTTTATCTCGAGACGTAGGAGGCGGACGATGAACCGCGTCGTCGGCCTTGAAACGGAATACGGCTGCCTCGTTTCCAACGAGGCGGATCGGGGCGCGGAGTCCTGGCCGGCGCGGGTGAGGAATCATCTTTTCAAAAAGGCGCGCGCCGGTGCGATTGATCTCCACCACCGCGACTATGAGGAGCCGCCGGGGAATGGCGGGTTCCTGCTGAATGGCGGGCGCATGTATCTCGACATGGGCCACCTCGAATACGCGACGCCGGAGTGCCGGACGGTGCGGGATCTTGTGACTTACGACCTTGCGGGCGATGCGCTCGTGCAGTCGGCGCTGGATGCGATGGGGGTGCGCGAGGATGTGGCATTTTTGAAGAACAACGTGGACCATCACACGGGCGCGACGTTTGGCTGCCACGAGAATTATTCGATGCGGCGCGAGACGGAGTTCACGCGCGAGCGGATGGGCGCGCTGCTGTCGTTCCTCGCGACGAGGCAGATTTTCGCGGGCGCGGGCAGGGTGGGCCAGGCGTCGCCGCAGGCGTGCGAGGTGGATCCGCTGCCGCCGTTTGGAAAGGTGGATTTCCAGCTCAGCCAGCGCGCGGATCACATCATGAACGATGTGTATCAGTGGGTGCAGTTCAACCGTGCGATCATCAACGCGCGCGACGAGCCGCTGGCGGATTACCGGCGGTTTCGCAGGCTGCATCTGCTCATCGGCGACTCGAACATGTCGCCCCTTGCCACTGCGCTGAAAGTGGGCACGACGCATCTGGTGCTCGCGTTGATCGAGGAGGGGCGCCTGCCGCAGAGCGTGATGCTGGAGGACGCCGTGATGGCCACGCGCACGATCTCCCGCGCTGGCCGGGCGGACGCGCCGGTGGCGCTCGAAAGCGGGCGCGGGGAGACTGCGCTGGGGGTGCAGGAGAAATTCCACGCGACGGCGGTCGAGGTCCTGGCGGGGCGGGACGAGGAGACCGACTGGATTCTCGAACAGTGGGCATGGGTGCTCGATGCATTGCGGCGCGATGACACCGAGGCGATGATCGGGGCGGTGGATTGGGCATCGAAAAAATGGCTGCTCGAAACTTTCCGCGCGGAGCACGGGCTCGCATGGGATGATCCGTGGCTCGAAAGCCTCGACCTCGAGTACCACAATCTCAACCCGGCGCGCGGCCTGTTTTTCGCGCTCCCGGCATCGGAGGAAGTGGACGGGTTCAACATCCGCAGCCGCCGCGAGACCGCGCTGCGCGAGCCCCCGCAGGATACGCGCGCAAAAGGGCGCGGCATTGCGGTGCAGTGGTTCGTCGAGACGGGAATGCCCTACGTGGTGGACTGGGACTCGGTCACGGCCAACGATGAACAGACACTGGCGATGGGCGACCCGCTCTGCACCTACGAGAACGAAGTGCGCGCGCTTGTGGAGCGGGCGTAACGGTGTTCAGTCGCCGTAGCCGACCGGATGCCTCACGTGCCACGCCCAGGCGCTGGCGATGATTTTTTCCACGTCTTGGAATTGCGGCTTCCAGCCAAGTTCGGCGCGCACTTTTTCCGAGCCGGCGATGAGGCGCGGTGGGTCGCCGGGGCGGCGCGGCTTTTCGATGACGGCGATTTTTTTGCCGGTGACATTTTCGCAGGTGGCGATGATTTCGCGGACGCTCGTGCCGCCGCCGGTGCCGAGGTTGTATTTCGCGCTGTGCGGGGCGGTGAGGGCGAGCATGTGCGCCTGCGCGAGGTCGAGGATGTGGATGTAGTCGCGGATGCACGTGCCGTCGGGCGTGGGGTAGTCGGTGCCGTAGATTTCGACGTGCGGCTTCTGGCCGAGGGCGACTTTGAGGACGTTTGGGATGAGGTGGGTCTCGATGCGGTGATCCTCGCCGAAGGTTTCGCTGGCGCCGGCGGCGTTGAAGTAGCGGAGCGCGACGTAGGTGAGGCCGTGGATGTCGGAATACCAGCGGAGGATTTGCTCGAAGATGAGCTTGCTCTCGCCGTAGGGATTGATGGGGCGCTGGGGGAGCGTTTCATCAATCGGCATGCGCTCGGGCACGCCGAAGGTGGCGCAGGTGCTGGAGAAGACGAGGCGCTTGCAGCCGGCGGCGTGCATGGCGTCGAGGAGGTTGATGCCGCCATGGACGTTGTTGCGAAAATATTTCGAGGGGTCCGTCATGCTCTCGCCGACGAGGGCGTTGGCGGCGAAGTGCATGACGGCGTCGGGGCGAACTTTTTCCAGCGCATCCCCGATGTCGCTCCGCTGCTGGAGGTCGCCGACGATGAGGGTTGCGCGCGGGTCCACGGCGGCGCGGTGGCCTTCGGTGAGATTGTCGAACACGGTGACCGCGTGCCCCGCATCAAGCAGTTGCTCGACGCAGATGCTGCCGATGTAGCCGGCGCCGCCGGTGACGAAAATATGCATCGCCCGCGTTTATCCGCGCACGCGGCTGGGGGGAAAGAAGAAAGCCGGGAAGCGGCGAATCAATCCGGCAGGCGGGGAACGGTGGCTTCGGCGGCGGGAGGCTTGCCGGACTTCTGTCGTGCCAGATTCTCTCGCGCGTCGCGCTCGCGATCAATGGCTCCAGGGATTTCCTGTTTCTTTTCCTTTGCCGGCTTTTCCTTTTTCACGGTGCCGAGGACGTGGAAATCTTTCCGGAGGAATTCGACCTCGAGGTCGGTGAGTCCGCGCTGGACGGTGATGATTCCGGTGGTCACGGGGCGGTCAATGACCATGTCCATCACCTGATGCTGGCCCGTTTTTGTGCCGATGAAGACCACGATGGCAGCGCCGCGCTGCTGGTTGCTCATTGTCTCGAGGCGGATGCGGCCCTGCTCATCCAGCTTGAACACGCAGCCCCACGTGCCGTCGGCGGTTTTGAACGGGAAGATCGCCGCGATCTGCCGCTCGCTGAATTCCGGGACGCGATTGATCACCGCGTCGCGCTGCGCGTAAACGAGGCGGGCGGGCATCGCGAAAGTGCCGGAGTCGCGCGTGTTGGCCTCGGCGTGAAAGCGGACTGTGACTTTCGGTTTCTTCGACATCGCGCCCGCGGGTGCGCAGAGCGCGAGTGCCGCGGCGGTGATGGCGAGAGCGTTGCGGATTTTCATGGGCGAGGAATGGATGGGGCAAAAGGGATTTGCAACACGGCATGCGTGTCGCGCACATTCCCGTTCATGAAATTGCTGTTCACCGCCGTGCTCCTGTGCGTCCCAATTTGCGCCGATGCTGCGAAGCCGGCGAAGCCCGCCCCTGCCGCGCAGGCCGCGGAGCAGCCGCATGCGCCGACACCGGGGTTCTGGGAAAGGGCGTGGGCGAGCACAGTCAAGGGCACCAAGCGCGCGGTGGATGGTGGCAAGAAGGCCGGCGCGAAGGCGGCGGAGGTCGTGACTTCGCCATTTGGCGGCAAAAAGAAACCCGCCGAGGCAAAGCCGTGGGGCGCGCTTTCGATGAGCATGGCCGTGGAGCCCGCGCAGGTGAAATTGTCGGAGAGCCGCTCGGTGAAAGTCATCGTCACCGTCGTGAACACGGGAAAATTTGCGGCGCAGCTCGACTTCCCGACCACGCAGCGGATCGAGGTGGTGGTGAAGGGCGATGGCGGCAAGGTGATCTCGAAGTGGTCCGACGACCAGAAGGTGGACAAGGAGCAGGGCTTCATCGTCATCAATCCCGATGAACGGCTCGAATACACCGCGACCATCTCCACGCGGAGCATGGCCGCGGGGCAGAGCTATTTGATCGAGGCGTATTTCCCGAGTTTCGATCAACTCCGATCAAGCCGGACGGTCTCCCCGGTAAAGTAGCCTGCCGGCTGTCGCTGGGCTTGCCATCCGGCTGGGCGTGAGTTCTGAACGGGCATCATGAAAATATTTCTCCCGCTGATTTTCGCCGGAAGCGTCGCTCTCGCACAGCAGCCCATCGCTGTCACGGGCGTGGACGGCAAGCCCCTGAACCTCGGCTTTGAAACGGGCACGCTCGACGGCTGGACGGCGACGGGCGATGCGTTTGAACGGCAGCCCATCAAGGGCGACACGGTGGCGAAGCGCCGCGCGGAAATGAGCAGTGGTCATGCGGGCGAGTACTGGATCGGTGGCTTTGAGATTTCCAAATCCGACAAGGCGGCCGGCACGCTTTCGTCGGTTGCGTTCAAGGTCTCGCAGCCGTGGGCGAGTTTCCTCGCTGCGGGCGGCGAGACCGAGAAAACGCGCGTCGAACTCGTCACGAAGGATGATGGCAGGGTCTTTCACAAAGTCTGGGGCAGCCAGGAGGAGAACCTCCGCCGCAGCGTCGTGGATCTTCGCAAGCTGCAAGGGCGCGAGATTTTCATCCGCATCGTGGACGAGCACACCGGTGGCTGGGGGCATGTGAATTTCGACGACTTCGTGTTTCATGCCGACGAGCCGAAGTTCCCCGCCGCGAAGATCGCGAAAAAGCCCGGCACCGGGCTTTCGCCCGATGTTATCGCGCACGCCGGCCTGTCTGCCGAGAAGGCCGCCGCCGCCGCGAAGGTGCCCGACGGCTACGAGCTTCGTGTCTTCGCCGCCGAACCGAACATCATCAACCCCATCGCATTCACGCTCGATGACCGCGGGCGCGTTTGGGCCGTCGAGGGCATGACCTACCCGAACCGCGCCAAGGACGCCCCGGGCACCGTGCCGGGGATGGGAGGCAAGGACCGCGTCATCGTCTTTGAGGACACTGATGGCGACGGCAGGCACGACAAGCGCACCGTTTTCATGGAAGGGCTGAACCTCGTCAGTGGCATCGAGGTCGGCCACGGCGGAGTGTGGCTCGGTGCCGCGCCGTACCTGCTTTTCGTGCCGGTGAAAAATTGGGACGCCCCGAAAGCGGACGGTCCGCCGCAGGTGCTGCTCGACGGCTGGGGCTACCAGGACACGCACGAGACGCTGAACACCTTTCACTGGGGTCCCGACGGCTGGCTCTACGGCTGCCACGGCGTCTTCACAAACAGCAAAGTCGGCAAGCCCGGTGCCGCGGACAAAGAGCGCGTGAAAATCAACGCGGGTGTCTGGCGTTTCCATCCGCAGAAGTTCACGTTCGAGGTCTTCGGCGAAGGCACCAGCAATCCTTGGGGCATGGATTGGAATGAGGACGGCGAACTGTTCGTCGAAGCCTGCGTGATCCCGCATCTTTTCCACATCATCCCCGGCGGGCGCTACACGCGCCAGGCGGGCTCGCACTTCAATCCACACACGTACGACGACATCAAGACCATCGCCGATCACCGCCACTACCTCGGCGGGAACCCGCATGGCGGCAACGGACGTAGCGACGCCGCGGGCGGCGGCCACGCGCACGCCGGGCTGTGCATTTTGCAGCATCCCTCGTGGCCGAAGGAACTGCGCGGCGGCGTGCTGATGGGAAACATCCACGGCTCGCGCATCAACATGGACATCCTCGAGCGCAAGGGCAGCGGCTACGTCGCGCACCACGGCGCGGACTTCATCGCCTTCAACGACAAGGCCAGCCAGATCGTGGACATCCGCGAAGGCCCCGACGGGACGTTGTGGATGATTGACTGGTACGACGTGAACCAATGCCACAACAACCGGCGCGAGGCGCATGATTACACGACGGGGCGGATTTTCCGGCTGGCGAGGAAGGGGCAGATTGTGAAGCCGGTGAAAATCGCCCATACATTGAAGGCGTCTTTTGCAGACTTAATTACAGGTGACGATCACTGGGCTGCCCGACAGGCTCTAGGTCGTTTGACCTATTTTGGGGTATCGCCCGACATTGAGGAGGCATTTCAGAAATACCTGCCAGCTATGACCAAATTTCCGGTAGCAAAGCGCCTCGCCGTGATCTGGTTCATGAAAGCCATCAGAATCTTTGGCGATGAATATCAGGCAGCCGTGATGCTGAGCAGTGAGGCGAACAGTCCTGAAGAGACTAATTGGCTTGTCAGAATCATCTGCGAGCAGCCGACAATGCTCGAAGATGCACCTCTGATTTTTCGGGATCTGGCGACAAAGCACAAATCTCCCATCGTCCGCCTCGCGCTCGCGAGCGCGTGCCAGCGGCTTACGGTCGAGCAGCGAAAACCCATCGTCCTCGCGCTGCTCGCGCACGAAGAGGACAAGGACGACCAGAATTTGCCGCTGATGTACTGGTATGCAGCGGAACCGATCGTCGGTGCCGACGCGGGCTGGGCGGCGGAAGCGCTCGGTGCGTGCAAGATTCCAAAAGTGCGCGAGTTTATCGCGCGCCGAATGGCTGCGAAGTAGCCCGGTGACCGCTTGATTTCGCATTGGGTGAGTGCCGCGAGGCTTTGGACTGCGGTGGCTTGACGCCGCTTTGGCTTTCCATACGAAGGTCGTGCTCAAAGGAGGGTCGGCCCCGCGAATCCGCGGCTGTAATTTCAACCCGCGCGCTGCTTCGGCCAAAAGATGGCTTGCCGCAATCGGGCGCTCTGCGTTCAGTTCACACCCCGCTTCCCGCGGGTCGTATCACGTATGAAAACCACCACTTTCCTCGCACTTGCCTCGCTCTGTGTTTCCGCGCTCGCGCAGGATCCACCGAAGCAAATTGATGTCACCAAGCTGCCCAAGGAGACGCGCGTGGTGGAGGATGTCATCGTGCCGGTGCCGAGTGAAATCTTCGGTGTGCTCGACAAACTCGGGAAGCCCAACTGGGTGGCTGTGCAGCGTCCGCTCAAGAAGGTGGCGAAACCGTTTGGAGAGCCCGCGCAACAGGCGCTCTATCTCGGGACGGTGATCGCAGAGGGCTTCATCGCGGTGGAAGCCGGCGATGCGAAGGAGGTGAAAAACATCGGCAACAGCGTGCTGAGCCTCAGCACCGAACTGGGAGTGCGGAAGGCGGTGATCGCGCGGGCGAATGCGATCATCAACGCCGCCGATGCGGGAAAATGGGCCGATGTGCGGCGGGAACTGGACGGCGCGCTCAGCGAAGTGAAGGACGCGCTCATGCTGCTCAAGAGCGCCGACCTCGCCCACCTCATCGCCCTTGGCGGATGGATCCGCGGCACTGAGGCGCTGTGCGAAGTGGTGGCCCGCGACTATTCGCGCGACGGCGCGGACCTGCTCCACCAACCGGTGCTGGTCGAGCATTTCGACAGCAAGCTCAAGAACCTGAAGTCCCGCGCGAAAAAGCACCCCCTGGTGCCGAAGGCGCAAAAGTCCCTCAAGGAAATCCGCCCGCTCATCGGCCTTGCGGATGGCGCGGAAATTTCGGCGAAGTCCGTGAAGGAAATCGGCGGCATCGTCGCCGCGCTCGTGAAAGAAATCCAATCGAAGTAAGCCTCCTCCGTTCTGTGAAGCGTCTATTTTCCATCCTCGCAGCAATCGCGGTGTCCCTTGGGCCAGTCCACGCATCCGTGGACGAGGCGCTGTCATTCGCACTCGAGGCCGCGCAGCCATACATCAAGGAGGGCTTCACCGTTCGTGAGGACTATTGGGGCGGCGACATGGCGGTGAAGCAGCCAAAGGCGATCACACACCAGCTTTTCAAGGGAAACGAATACTGGTTCTGGATCGGGACTGACGAGAAGGGCGCGAAGGTCTCTGTCCACATCTACGACAGCGACGGCAATCTGTGCGAGGTGGAGTCCAAGCAGAAGGCGCAGATGGCCATGGTGCGCGTGATCCCGAAGCGGACGGGGACGTACTATCTCATCGTCGAAATCGAAAAGTCGAAGGCCGAGCGCACGCATTGGGGGATGGCCTACGGGTTCCGCTGAGAGAGGCTCCCGGCGATGTCGGCGACACAGACATTCGAGTTTGAGAGCGCGCGTCTGCTCGGGCAGCTTTTCCTGAACGACCTGGAGAATCTTCGCGTCGTCGAGGAGGCGCTCGGGGTGAAGCTGACCACGCGCGAAGGCTGGCTGCGCGCCGAGGGCGATCCGGAGGCGGTGGAGAAAACGGGGCGGATTTTCCGACAGCTGGAGCAGGCGATGCGCGGGGGGATGAGCATCAGGAAATTTGAATTCAACTACGCGCTCCGCTCCGCGCAGGATCCGGAATCGCCGGGGCTCGATTCGCTCGTGGTGACGAAGATCCAGTGCTCGCCACGCCGCCCGCCGATCATCCCGAAGAGCGCGGCCCAGCGCGCATACATCCAGGCCATCGAGCAGCATGACATGACATTCGGCCTCGGTCCCGCGGGCACGGGAAAGACCTACCTCGCGATGGCGATGGCGGTGTCCGCCCTGAAAAAGGAGGTCGTCAACCGGATCATCCTCACGCGGCCCGCGGTCGAGGCGGGCGAGGCGCTCGGGTTTCTGCCGGGCGACTTGAAGGAAAAAATCATGCCTTACCTGCGGCCGCTGTACGATGCGCTTCACGACATGATCGAGCCGGATGAGATGGAGCGGCTTTTCGAGCGCGGCGTGATCGAGATCGCGCCGCTCGCGTACATGCGCGGGCGCACGCTGAACCGCGCGTTCGTGGTGCTCGACGAGGCGCAGAACACCACCACCGAGCAGATGTTCATGTTCCTTACGCGGCTGGGCATCGAGAGCAGGGCGGTCATCACGGGCGACCCGACGCAGATTGACCTTCCCGGCAACAAGCGCAGCGGTCTGGTGGAGGCGTTGACGGCGTTGCGCGGGATCGAGGGGATCAACTTCACGCGGTTCACCGACCGCGACGTGATCCGGCACGAGCTGGTGCAGCGCATCGTGAAGGCCTACCGTGTGCATCGCGGCACGGAGGAAAAGTAAGCGGATTGCGGGCATAATTCCTGCCAGTGGGAGGCGCACCAGCCTATGCCTGTTTATGACGAAAAAGGACGAGTGATGCCCGGTGGTCCCGCAGCGACCCAGGGCGCAGCCACAGCAACCGCGCCCGTTGCCAGGACTCCGGTCGTGCCTCCCGCGCAGGTGCGGGAACCCGCCGTGCAGGCGGAGGGAGCCCGCGTTGTCACCCCAGCCGGCATTGGCGCGCCCGGGCCCGTTTTCAATGTCCCGGCGCTGCCGATAGACGACCTGCTCCGCCAGATGCTCTCCGTGGGCGACGGCGTGAGCGACCTTTTCTTCGTCGTGGGACGGCCGCCGCAGGTGGAGAATTTCGGCAAGCTCATTCCCGTCGAGGGGACTCCGTTCTCCGCCGGCCTCGAGGCGCGTCACACCGAGGGAATCGCCCGTGCCCTGGTGCATGAAAACCCGCGTCTCATCGAAGATCTTCGCAACACCGGCTCGTGCGACAGCAGCTACGCCGTCGAGGGCCTGGCAAGGTTTCGCGTGAACATTTTCAAGCAGAAGGGTGCCTTCGCCATGGTGCTCCGGAAGCTGAACACGAAAATCCCCTCGCTCGCCGACCTGAAGCTCCCGCCGGTCTTCGAGCGGATCATCCAGGAAAAGACCGGCCTCATCTTCGTCACGGGCGCGACCGGCAGCGGCAAGACCACGACGCTTGCGGCGATGCTCAACGAGCTGAACGAGACATCGCCGATGCACATCGTCACGCTCGAAGACCCCGTCGAATTTTCCCATCCGCACAAGAAGGCGACCTTTTGCCAGCGCGAGATGGGCAAGGATTTTTCCTCGTTCGGGCTGGGGCTTCGCGCCGCGCTCCGGCAGGCGCCGAAGGTGATTCTCGTCGGCGAAATTCGCGACCGGGAGACGATGGAGATCGCGCTGACCGCGGCCGAGACCGGGCACGTCGTTTTTTCCACGCTCCACACAATCAGCGCCGGGCAGAGCATCAACCGTGTGCTCGGCATGTTTTCAAAGGACGAGGAGAAGCAGGTGCGCGAGAGGCTGGCGGAGACGCTCCGGTGGATCGTGAGCCAGCGCCTCGCGCCGAAGGAGGGCGGGGGGCGGGTGATGATCCCGGAGATCATGGGCAGCAATCTGCGCTCGCGCGAAGCGATCCAGCTCGGCGAGAGCGATGTCCGGAATTTTGCCGACATCATCGAGCAGTCAAAGCCGGACGGATGGTGTACTTTCGAGTTATCTCTCACGGAGAGATACAGCGAGGGGATCATCAGCGAGGAGACGGCCATGCTGCTCTCCGTGAACAAAAGCCGGATGCGCATGAAGCTCGACCTGGCGAAGAAGAGCGCCGGGAAGGACGACGCAACGAGCAAAGGATTCAAGCTGGATCACGGTGCAGGGCATGCCGCGCCGCAGACCGCGGAGCCAAAGGACAAGCAGGTGAGGGGAGGTCTCGCGGAGACGCTCCGGTGGATTGTGAATCAGCGCCTTGCGCCGGTGGAGGGCGGGGATCGCGTGATCATCCCGGAGATCATGGACAGCGTCCCCGGTTCGAAGGACTCAGGACAGGACGGGGCTGCAAGTTTTTCGGACATCATCGAGCAGGCGTGGCCGACGGGGTGGTGCACATTCGAGCACATGCTTGTTGGGAAATTCGAGGAAGGAGTCATCAATGAGGAGACGGCGATGCTTCTCGCCGTGAACAAAAGCCGCATGCGCCGGAAGCTCGAGGCGGCAAAAAAATCCGCGGCACAGCCAGCAGGCGGCACTTCTCAACCCAGCCCACAAGCCGCGGCAACGCCGCCGGCACCTGTTGCACCAACGCCCGCTGTTGCAGCGCCGCAGATTGGCGGGCTCAAGCTTCAGGCCTGATTCCGCGGGCGAAATTCGCTCCCGCGCAGGCCACCGCGGGCCCGGGCAATGTAATCACGGCACCCGCTTCGCATCGCCGAGAACTCCGGCAATGGCCCCGGCTGCGCGTCGCGCGGCACCGGGATCGCCGAGGCTTGCGATGACTTCGCGCTGGGATGCAAGCTGGGCTTCGCGTGCGCCGGGCTCGGTGAGAAGCCGGAGCAGTTCGGTGGCGATGTCGCCGGGGTCGGCCTTTTCCTGGATGAATTCCCGTGCGATTTCCCGGCCTGCGAGGACGTTTGGGAGGCCCAGCCAGGGAATCCGCATGAGCTGCTTTCCGATGATGCTGGTGAGCCACGCGACTTTGTAGAGGATCACCATCGGCTGGCCAAAGTAGGTGGCCTCGAGCGTGGCGGTGCCGCTGCAAACCATGCCCGCTGCCGCCCGCTGCATCAGACTGCCGGCTGTGTGGATGGTGATTGGGCAGAAACTGCTGTCCATGCCGCCCGCCGTCATGAGCCCGCTCATTTCTGCCGCGAGCTCTTCGCTCGCAGCGGCCGCTTCGAAGCGGAGTCGCGGGTCCGACATGCGGAGGTGGACTGCGGCATCCAGCATCACGGGAAAAATCCTGCGGATCTCCTTCGCGCGACTGCCGGGGAGGAGCGCGATAAGGCCACTGTCGCGGACGAGGGACGGATCGCGCTTTTCCGCGAGCGTATCGAGCAGCGGGTGGCCCACGCACACGGCGGGAAGGCCCGCGTCCTTGTAGAGCGGGAGTTCGAACGGGAAGAGGCAGAGCATGAGGTCAATGAAGCGCGCCATCTTCGGGATCCGCCCGCGATGCCAGGCCCACACTTGCGGAGACACGTAGTGAATGGTGCGCAGCCCCGGCACGCGCGCCTTCGCGGCTTTTGCGAGGCGCATGTTGAAGCCGGGATAATCCACCGTGATGAGCGCATCCGGTTTTTCGCGCGCGATGTCATCGAGCATCCGGCGCATCTGCGCGCGGAAGTAGCCGTATTTTTTCAGCACATCCCACAGCCCCACGACCGCCTCGCCCGCCCAGTCCTCGATCCCGGGGCTGATGGCCTTCATCTCGCGTCCGCCCGCGCCGGGAAAAGTGACGCCGGGCATCCGGATCTGAAGTTCGCGCATGAGTTCCGCGCCGCGGGAGTCCCCGCTCGCTTCGCCGGCTACGATGTAGAGTTTGCTTCCCATTCAGTTTCTCCCCCGACTTCGCCGGGAATCGTGCGCTTGGAAAGCGACTTCTGCAAAGGCACGGCTTTTTGATTGCAGATTGCCGCGGAACTGCCCGAACTTCGCTGGCGCAGCGGCGAGCCGCCTCTGCTCCGTTCACACCACCATGAATACCAAAAGCCTGCTCATCACCATCGTCGTCGCCTTTGTCACCGTATGGGTGACGGATTTCCTCATCCACGCCGTCTGGCTTTCCTCCACCTACGCCGCGACCAAGGAACTCTGGCGACCCGAGGCCGAGATGATGGCGAAGATGCCGTGGATGCTCCTGGGCCAGTTCCTCGTCGCCGCGGCGTTCACCATGATTTTCGCCGCGTGTGTCGCCGAGAAACGCTGCATCAGTTGCTCGCTGAAATTTTCCGCCTGCATCGGCATCATGGTCGCCGCCGGGCAGATCATCATGTACGTCGTCCAGCCGTATCCCGGCACTCTCGTCGCGAAATGGTGCGCCGCCGACATCGCCCAGACGCTGCTGCTCGGATTCATCGTCCACAAAGTCTATCGCCCGCCGGCGAAGTGATGAATCCGCACCGCGGGGGCTTCCGCATTTTTTCCGTGCTGGAAAAAGTGAGGGCGCCCGCGGGTTTCCCCACGGGCGCCCCGTTTGGTGGACGGCCCTAAGCCGGATTCTGTGCCCCGCGCTTGCGCGCGTGCGGCGGTCATTTCTCTCACGGCGGCTTTCGCCGCCGGGCCGGGGGCGCGAGCCGAGGCCTGCGCCGCCAGTGCGACTATTACCCGGGGGCTGCCCCGCCGAAGCGGGGCGGCCAGGCGCCATGCCCCCTGTTATGTCTTGCACCACAGAAGGTTTATCGTGCCCCCGCGATTGCTCGCGGGGCGGTGGGCTCTTACCCCGCCTTTTCACCCTTGCCCGAAGATGCACGAGGCACCGCCGGGCGGTCTGTTTTCTGTGACACTGTCTGTCGTCCCCGGCTTTCGCCGTGAACGCCTGCGGATTCTCCGCAGCCTGCTGCCTGGTGGTGTCCGGACTTTCCTCCCGCGGGCGAACCGCGGGCGACCGCCGGCCGTCCGCCGCGAACCGTAAGCTGCCCACCCCGTTTGGCAAGCGCCCGTCTTCGTCTTGCGCCGGTTTATCTTTTCCGGACACGCGGTATCCGGGCATTTGCGGCGATTGGCAGCGTGGCTCGCGGGAAACTTTCCGCACTTTCTGCACGCGATGCGGTGCTAAACTGGGCGCGCTATTCGAGTGGCGAAGTGAGCGCGTTTTTCGCAACGATCCATTCCGCGACTGGGATGCCGCCTTGCAGGTGCTCGGCGAGAATGCGGTCGAAACGCGCGGTGGTCAGCGCGCCATACCAGATGCCCTCGGGATAGACGACGAGCCACGGGCCACCAGTGCAGATGCGGAAGCACTGCGCCTTTGTCCGCATGACACGCAGCCCTGTTTCGCGGATGCGCTTTTTCACGTGTTCCCACACGACCTCGGCATCCGCGGGCATGCAGCAGTCCGGCCCCATGCAGAGAAAAATATGCCGCCCTGCGCCGGCGATTGCGGCCTTGCGAAGCCCTGCGCTGAGTTCGTCTTCCATGCGGGGAAATGACCGCGTCAGGACGGTGTCTGTCGAATGCAAACTTGGCTGGGCGCTTGCGGGTGCTCCACCCATCGGTTCATCCCACGGCTCAAGCTGCGCGTGCAAGCGATCCCCACGCCCCTCACGCCACGATGCCTTTCACCACGCGCCCATGCACGTCGGTGAGGCGGAACTGGCGGCCTTGGTAGCGGAAGGTGAGCGCTTCGTGGTTGATGCCGCAGAGGTGCAGGATCGTGGCCTGGATGTCGTGGATGTGGACGGGGTCCTTCACGATGTTCCAGGCAAAGTCGTCGGTTTCGCCAAAGGTCGTGCCGGCCTTCACGCCGGCTCCGGCGAACCACATGCTGTAGGCGCGCCCGAAGTGGTCGCGGCCGTTCGGCTTTGCCGGATTGCCCTGGCCGAAGGGCGTGCGCCCGAATTCGCCGCCCCACACGACGAGCGTGTCTTCGAGGAGGCCGCGCTCTTTCAAATCCTGCACGAGCGCGGCGCTGGGCGCGTCGGTGTCGCGGCACTGCTGCTCGAGCTGGGTGAAGAGGTTGTTGTGCTGATCCCAACCGCTGTGCATGAGCTGGACGAAGCGCACGCCGCGTTCGAGCAGCCGCCGGGCGATGAGGCAGTTGTTGGCAAAGGTGCCCTTGGTCAGCGCGTCGGGGCCGTAGCGCTCGATGACGTATTTCGGCTCGCTGGCGAAATCGAGCAGGTCGGGCACGCTGGCCTGCATCTTGTAGGACATTTCGTATTGTGCGATGCGCGTGTCGATCTCCGGGTCGCCGTAGTCCGCGAGGTGCGCGGTGTTCATCTCCTGGAGGTCGTCGAGCAAGGCGCGGCGCTGCTCGCGGCTCATGCCGGGCGGGTTGTTGAGGTAGGGCACGAGCGAGCCGGCGTTGCTGAAGCGCACGCCCTGGTAGCGGCTCGGCAGAAAGCCGCTGCCCCAGTAGTAGTCGAAGAATAGCTGGCCGCAGGTCTTGCCCTTGTCGGACGAAGTCATGGCCACGAACGCGGGCAGATCGGTCGCGTCGCAACCCAGCCCGTAGCTCAGCCACGCGCCCATGCTCGGGCGGCCCGGCACCTGCGCGCCGGTCATGAAAAAGGTGACGCCCGGCGCGTGGTTGACCGCCTCGGTGTGCATCGAGCGCACCAGGCAGATGTCGTCCGCGAGCGCACCGATATTGGGCAGCATGGAGCTGAGTTCCATGCCGCATTTGCCGTAGCGCTGGAAGGGTTTGATCGCCGGCTGGATCGGCCACTTCTTGTAGCCCGACGACATCGTGGACAGCCGCGTGGTGCCGCGCACGCTGTCGGGGATGTCCTGCATGCGCATTTCCTGCATCTTGGGTTTGGGGTCGAAAAGATCGACGTGCGACGGACCGCCACCCTGCCAGAGGCAGACCACGCGTTTGGCTTTCGGTGCCGCGTGGGGCAGCTCGGGGAGGCCGCGCTGCGGTGCGGCGCTGGCGGTGCGGGAGCCGAGCAGCGAGGCGAGCGCGATGCCGCCGATGCCGGTCGCGGCGGTGCCGAAGAGCTGGCGGCGGGTGACGCGGTGATGGTTGGTGAGGAGTTCTTCGAGCATGGCAGGTCAGTGTTCAGTTTTCAGTCGCTGATGGGTCGATCATTCGCGGGTGAGGGCTGAGTCGAGGTTGAAGATGGCGAGGCACACGGCGGTGAGGGCGGCGTGCTCGGGGGCTTTGAGATTCGGCCGAGCCGGGGCGGTTCCGATGGTCACGACTTCCGCCGCGGCCTTCGGGTCGGCCTGGTAGATGGCGCGCTGCTTTTCCAGCGTGCGGCGGAGCGCGGCGAGATCGCGGTCGGCCGGCTTGCGACCGAGCACGCGGCGGAAGGCGAAGGTCAGTTGCGCGTCGGCATCGCCACCCGCCTCGATGGCGCGGGCGGCAAGCACCCGCGAGGCTTCGGCCCAGGTCGGGTCGTTCAAAGTGGTGAGCGCGTGCAGCGGCGTGCTCGTCGCGGTCTGGCGCACCCGGCAGGTCTGGCGGTTCGAGGCGTCGAACATGTTCGCCGGCCCGATCGTGCGCCGCCAGAACGTGTAGAGGCTGCGCCGGTAAAGGTCCGCGCCGGTTGACGGACGGTAGGTGAAGTCGCGCTCCTTCGTGATCGCGAGCGACTCCCAGATCGCATCGGGCTGGTAGGGATACACCGGTGCGCCGCCGATGCGCCGGTCGAGCAACCCGCTCGCCGCCAGCGCCACATCGCGCAGCACCATCGAGGGTGCGCGGAAGCGGGAGGCGCGCGCGAGGAGGCGGTTCTCCGGGTCGCGCGCCAGCAGCTCGCGCGTCACGCGGCTGCTCTGCCGGTAGGTCGCGCTCGTGGCGATGAGCCGGTGCATCTGCTTCATGCTCCAGCCGCGTTCGCGGAATTCCACCGCCAACCAGTCGAGCAACTCCTGCTGCACCGGCATCTCGCTTTGCACCCCGAAATCCTCCGCCGTCCGCACCAGCCCCGCGCCGAAGAAAATCTGCCAGATGCGATTCACCTGCACGCGCGCCGTCAGCGGATGCTCCGGCGCGAACAGCCACTGCGCAAAGCCCAGCCGGTTTTTCGGCGCGTCGGCCGGCGGCGCGGGGAGAAAGGCGGGCGTCGCAAAGCCGACCTTCTCCTTCGGACTCAGGTAGGCGCCGCGATCGAGGATGGAGGTTTCCCTCGGCTTGTCGTCGCGCATCACCATCACGCGCGGAACCTCATTCCGCTTGATCCCCGCGATCTCCTTTCGCACCGCCTCAGCGCTCTTGGCAGCGGCCTCGCGCGCCGCCTTGCCCGGCCAGAACTCCGGCTCGTAAAGCGCGCGCAATCCCTTTTCCAACTCCGCCTTTTGCTCCGCCGTCCGCGCATCCGGCGCGACCTTCAGCAGCTCGCCGAGATTTCCCGGCAGCGGCTCGCCTTTCGGACGCTTCAGTTCCGGCGTCACCGTCGCCATCCACGCGGCGAAATCTTTTTCCAGCGTCTCCTTGTTTTTCGCTTCGGCATCCGCCTTCGCGGCCTTCGCCTCCAGCTCTGCGATCCGCTTCGCCTGCTCTTCCGTCGGCACTTCCACGAATGGCGCCGCGACGCGTTTGGGGCCGGGGCCACCGCCGGCCATCCCGTTTTCCGAGACCTGGTTGAAAGCGTGCATCAGCCCGTAAAAATCGCGCTGCGTGAGCGGGTCGTATTTGTGATCGTGGCACTGCGCGCAGGCCATCGTCAGCCCGAGCCAGTTCGTGGCCGTGGTGTCCACGCGGTCGAACATCGCGACAAAACGCTGCTCCTCGGCAATCGCGCCGCCCTCGCCGTTGAGCAGGTGGTTGCGGTTGAAAGCGGTCGCGATGAGCTGGTCGTTCGTCGGCGTGGGCAGCAGATCGCCGGCGAGTTGCTCGATGGAAAAACGGTCGAACGGCATGTCCGCGTTCAGCGCCCGCACCACCCAGTCGCGCCAGACCCACTGGTAGGTGTCGCCGTCCTGCTGAAAGCCGTTGCTGTCCGCGTAGCGCGCCGCATCCAGCCACGGCAGCGCCATGCGCTCGCCGTAGTTCGGCGACGCGAGCAGCCGCTCCACCACCCGCTCATAGGCATCCGGCTTCGTGTCCGCCACGAACGCATCCACCTCCTCCGGCGTCGGCTGCAAGCCCGTGAGATCGAGCGTGAGCCGGCGGATCAGCGTCGGGCGATCCGCCTCCGGCGAAGGCTGCAAGCCGCCCGCCTCGATCTTCGCGAGCACGAAGCGATCAATCGGATTGCGCACCCAGTCCGCGCGTTTCACCGCCGGCAGCGCCGGCCGCACCGGTGCCACGAAAGCCCAGTGCGCCTTATATTCCGCACCCTCCGCGACCCACTTTTTCAGCACCGCCTTCTGCTCCGCCGTCAGCGTGCGATTCGCCTTTGCCGGCGGCATCTGCTCATCCTTGTCCGTGGAAAAAATCCGTGCCACCAGCGTGCTCGCCTCCGGCTTGCCCGGCACCACCGCGATCTCCCCCGACTCCCCCTTGCCCACCGCGCCTTCCCGCGTATCCAGCCGCAGTTCCCCCTTCCGCTTGTTCGCATCCTGCCCGTGGCACTGGAAACAATTCTCCGAGAGAATGGGCCGCACATCGCGGCTGAAATCCAGAGTCGCCGCCGGCACGGTTGCCGGCCCGAAAAAGGCGAGCGCCAGGGTGGTGCAAATGGAGTTTCGGACAGAAGGCATCGGGTTAAAAATAGGCTAGAGCAGGCAACCGCGTTTTCGAGAAAAACTTAACCCGAATTCGCGGATTGGCCCCTGGCTCGTACCCGCGCCCCGGCAGGAGCGGCCCACGCTCCGACTGCGCTCGGGCGTGATTGGAATCAGATCCAGCGACGGGAGCGGACGCGGCGTGTTTTGTGGCACAGGCTGTAAACTCTGTGCCACGTTCCCATCACGGCTCCGCTGTGGACTCGATTTGAATCACGCCCCGCCGCATCCAACTACGTGGTTCCGGCTAAGAAACGCTGCCATGGGAGGTACGAGGAATGATGTTACGCCTTCTGATTGCAGTGCTCGCCTGCTGCCGCGCCTTGGCGGCAGAGGTGCCCTCCTTTCGGCAGGAGATCCTGCCCATCCTCACGAAGGCGGGCTGCAATGCGGGTGGATGCCATGGAAAACTCTCGGGGCAAAACGGGTTCCGGCTCTCCCTGCGCGGCTTTGCGCCGGAGTGGGACCATGCCTGGCTGACGAGCGAAGTGAACGGGCGGCGGGTGAACTACGCATTTCCCGGGCAGAGCCTCCTCGTGCAAAAGGCGGCGGGCACAGTGGCGCACGAGGGCGGGCGGCGGTTCAGGGAGGGTTCGCGCGAGTGGAAGACGCTTATCGAGTGGATTGGCGCGCGCGCGCCGGGGCCGCGAGCGGATGAAGCGGATGCGGCGCGGCTGGAGGTGACGGGCGGGGGCGCGATAAAGCCGGGCGAGCTCCGGCAGATCACGGTGAAGGCGCATTACCCGGACGGCACATCGCGCGACGTGACGTGGCTGGCGCAGTTTTTCTCGAATGACGAGGGCGTGCTGGCGGTAAAACCCGATGGCCGCGTGAAGGCGCTGCGCCCCGGCGAAGGCGTGGTGCGCGCGCATTTCCAGACGCTCGTCGAGGTGGCGCGGTTCGCGATGCCGTTTGCAAACGACGTCGCCGGCGCGGATTTCGCCACGGCGGGGAATTCGCTGGACGCGCCCATTTTCAAGAAGCTCGCCGATCTGCGCATCCCGCCATCGCCCTCGGCGGACGACCGCACATTCGTGCGCCGCGCATTTCTCGACGCGATCGGCACGCTGCCGACCCCGGAGGAGGTCGAGGCGTTCGCCGCCGACCCCGCGCCGGACAAGCGCGGGAAGCTCGCCGACGCGCTGCTCGCGCGGCCCGAGTGGCTGGACTACTGGACACTCCAGCTCTCGGACCTGCTGCAAAACCGCCGCGAGCGCGACCACGATGTGCGCGGCGTGAAGGGCGTGCGCTCTTTTCACGCGTGGCTGCGCACGCAGCTCGCCGGGGGCAAATCGTGGGCGGACATCTCTCGCGCGGTGCTGCTCACGCGCGGCGATGTTCTCGAAAATCCGCAGGTCGGCTACTTCACAACCGTCATGGGCGAGTTCCGCCGCGTGGAGGACAGCGAGCTGCCGGACTCCGTGGCGCAGAGCTTCCTCGGCACGCGCATCGGCTGCGCGCGCTGCCACAACCACCCGCTCGAACGCTACACGCAGGACGACTTTTACCACTTCGCCGCGTTCTTCGGGAAAGTGTCGCTCGACCGGAAGAAACCCGAGTCCGGCGTCACCGTGCTCTCGCTTCAGTCGAACGACGAGCGCGAGGCGGTGAAGCGTCTCGATGAGCAGCAGCGCAAGCTCGCCGAGCTGTCGTCCACCGAGTTCGCCGCGAGCGGGAAAGTGCCATGCGAGGAGCTGGCGAAGCAGATCGCCGAGCAGCGCAGGAATCACGCGGAGGCGGAAAAGCAGCTCGCCGAGACGAAAGCGAAGCCGCCGGTCGCCTTCCAGCCGCGCACAAACGCCAGCCTCCCGCCGCGCACGCTCGATCGCGCGCCATTCCAGCCGCAGCCGGGGCGCGACGCGCGCGAGCAATTCGTCGAGTGGATGCTGGCCTCGGAGCATTTCAGCGGCGCGATGGTGAACCGCATCTGGAAGCACTTCCTCGGCACAGGACTCGTCGAGCCGGTGGACGACCTGCGCGCGAGCAATCCGCCGAGCAACGGCGAACTGTGGGCGCTGCTGAACGCGGAATTCCGCCGCGCGAATTTCGACCTGCGCGCCGTGATGCGCCTCATTCTCACGAGCCGCGCCTACGCCCTCGCCTCGACCACGCTGCCGGGCAACGCCGCCGACACGCGCTATTACTCCCACTATTTTGCGCGCCGCATGCCCGCGGAGGTGCTCACCGATGCCATCGCGACCGCCACGACCGTGCCCTCGAAGTACGACGGCTACCCGCTCGGCCTCCGCGCAATCCAGCTCCCGGATCCGCAGGTCGGCTCGTATTTTCTCTCACTCTTTGGCCGCAGCGACCGCGTGACGGCGTGCGCGTGCGAGCGCAAGGGCGAAGTCACGCTGCCGCAGCTCCTGCACATGCGGAACAGCGACGAAATGCAGCGGCAAATCTCCGCCGGCGACGGGCGCCTGGCCGCGCTCTTGAAAAGCGGCGACCGCGAGGCGGCGGACGCGCTCTTTGGCGCCACCATGCAGCGCCGCGCGACGGACGCCGAATTTGCGAGCGTCCGCGCGCAGCTCGATGCCGCCGGGCCGGAGCAGCGCGCCGCGGTCTTCGCCGATGTTTTCTGGGCGCTGCTAAACGCCAAGGAATTCGCATTCAACCACTGACCACCATGCTCGACGTATCACTCACACCATACCGCAGCCGGCTTTGCTCCGGCATCTCGCGCCGCGATTTTCTCCGCATCGGCGCGCTCGCGCCGATCGGGCTCTCGCTCGGCCAGCTCCTCGCCGCGCAGCCGCGCAAGGCGCGCGCGAAGTCCGTCATCCTCGTCTTTCTCGGCGGCGGGATTTCGCATCACGACTCGTTCGACCCGAAGCCCGGCGCGGTGGAGGAGATTCGCGGGAAGTACAAATCCATCCCCACCAGCGTGCCCGGCCTGCACGTCACCGAGATGCTGCCGCACATGGCGAAGGTGATGGACAAAGTCGCGCTCGTCCGCGGCGGCTCGCATGAGAATGACCATCACGAGACCGCGACGAACTGGGTTCTCAGCGGGCGCCTCGGCTCGGCTTTCGGCGACCATCCGGCCATCGGCGCGGTCGTCGCGCACGAGACGGGATTCCAAGGCGTCGTGCCGCCGTACATCGCGGTGCCGAAAAACCCGAGCTTCACATGGGAGCTGGGCCGCAGCGTGTGGCTTGGCGGCCGCTGCGAGTCGTTCAAGTGCGGCAACCCGAACGACAAGGAATTCCGCGTGCGCGACCTTTCACAGCCCGCAAACGTGACGCCGCAGATGATCGAGCGCCGCCGCTCGCTGCTCGGCGCGGTGGACACGCTGCAGGCGCACGTGCAGTCGAACGACCAGATCGCGACCTACGACGAATTTTCGCAGAAGGCCGCGCAGATGGTGCTGTCGCCGCAGGCGCAGGCGGCGTTCGACATCGCGAAGGAAAAGGACGCGCTGCGCGACGAATACGGGCGCAGCGAATTCGGCCAGTCGCTGCTGATGGCGCGCAGGCTCACGGAGGCGGGCGTGCGGTTCGTCACCGTGAACTATGGTGGCTGGGATCATCACAAGAAAATCTTCGAGGGCCTCGACAAGAAACTCCCCGAGTTTGACAAGTCGTTCGCGCGTTTCATCCGCGACATGGACGAGCGCGGCACGCTCAAGGACACGCTCGTCGCGTGCTTCGGCGAATTCGGACGCACGCCGAAGCTCAACAAGGACGCAGGCCGCGACCACTGGGGCCGCGCTGGCTCGATGATCTTCGCGGGCGCGGGTGTCGTCGGCGGAAAAGTCATCGGCTCGACCGACAAGAACGGCGCCTATGTGACCGACCGCCCCGTGCGCCCCGCCGACGTGGCGTGGACGATTTACGACGCACTCGGCATTGACGCGAACCGCGAACTCATCACCCCCGAAGGCCGCCCCACGCATATCCTCACGGAAGGCGCGCCGGTGCGGGAACTCTACGCGTGATGAAGGCAGGAACCGGGCAGCCTCGTGGGTCAGTCAGCCCCGAAGGGGCGAAACAACAAAGCCCAGGGCAAGCGAGGCACGAGTGCAGCCCTTGGTTCCCATGGAGAGCGATGCGAGCCCTGAAAGGGCGGGACAAGCGCGCGTGCCCACCACGCGTTGTCCCGCCCTTTCAGGGCTTGGATTTCTCGTTCCGCGTCCCAAGGCTGCGCGACTTCGTCGCTTGCCTTGGGCTGTGTTGTTTCGCCCCGTTGGGGCTGTTCGCGCAGGACAAAAAGGACGAACCCGCCCGCGTCATCGCCATCGCGCCGCTGCATCTCGTCGCGGGTGAGAAGGCCACCTTTCGCATGCGCGGGATGAAGCTGAAGGAAGCCACCGAAGTCCGCGCCACGCCCGACGCCGCGGCGACGCTGAAGGAAAAAAAGGACTCCACGGTTCCAAACGGCCTCGAGGCGGGCGATGTCGGCAACACCGAGGTCTCCATCGAACTCACCCCGCCCGCCGGCTGCGCGAAGCTCACCCTGGAACTCGTCACGCCGGCGGGTACGGTGCAGCGCGAGGTCGCGGTTTTTCCGAAGGACGCCATGACCGCCGAGAAGGAGCCGAACAACGGCTTCCGCGAGGCGCAGCAATTCAACCCCGCGAAACCCGTCCTGGCAAAAATAGACGGCGACAAGGACGTGGATGTCTTCCGCTTCGATGCCCGCGCGGCGAAGCCATTCACGGCGCGCGTCATCGCCGCCGGTGCCGGTTCACTGCTCGACCCGTTCCTCTCCCTCTACGACCTCACGGGCCGTCTGCTCGCCAGCACCGATGACACCGACGCGAAACGCGACCCCGTGCTCACTTTCACACCGAAGACGGACGGCCCGCTCTGCCTCGTCATCACCGACGCGCAGGATCGCGGCGGTGCGTGGCACGATTACCGGCTCGAGGTTTCCCAACAGCAATGACCGCACGCATCGCCATCGCATTCCTCGCCCTCGCCGCCGCGGCGTCCGCCGGGCCGGCGAGCTACTTCCGCGAAATCCGCCCGCTCCTGCGCGCGAATTGCGCCGGGTGTCACAAGCCGGGGAAAATGAAAGGCGGCCTGGATGTGACCACGCATGCGTCCTTGCTGCGTGGCGGCGAGTCGGGTGCGCTCAGGCCGGGACACGGCGCGGCTGCGGAGCTGTTCAAGCAAATCTCCGGCGCGGAGCCGGAGATGCCGAAGGACTCCGAGCCACTCACCGCCGCAGAGGTTGCGCTCATCAAACGGTGGATTGACGAAGGCGCGAAGGACGACACGCCGTCCGACCCCGGCGTGGCGCACCGGCTCGCCGCGCCGCCGGTGTATAAAAGCGCGCCGTCGGTCGCCGCGCTCGCGTGGTCGCCCGATGGTGCGACGCTCGCGGTGGCGGCGTGGCACGAGGTCGTTTTGCGAAGCGGTGATGGCGCGACGCTGCTCGGGCGGCTCGTGGGCGATTCGCCGCGCGTCGAGGCGCTCGCATTTTCGCCCGATGGAAAACAGCTCGCTGTCGCGGGCGGAGCGCCGTCGGAGTTTGGCGAGGTGCAGGTGTGGGATCTTGCGGAGCGAAAGCTCGTGCGCTCCATCAAGGCCTCGACCGACTGCTTCTTCGGCGTCTCGTGGTCGCCCGATGGCCAGCGGCTCGCCGTCGGCTGCGCCGACAAACTCGTGCGCGCCTTCGACGCCGCCACCGGGCGCGAGACGATGCGCTGCGACAATCATCTCGACTGGGTCTTCGCCACCGCGTGGAGCCGCGACGGCACACGGCTCGTCTCCGCGAGCCGCGACAAGGCCATCAAGCTCATTGACCCCGCGACCGGGCATCTCGTGGACGACATCGCGCAGCCGCGCGAGCCGTTGCTCTGCATCGCGCGGCATCCCACGGAGGACATGGTCGCGTTCGGCAGCGACAACGGCCAGATCCGCCTGCACAAAATCGCACCGCGCGGGGGACGGCTCGCCGAGGGCGACAACAAGGAGGAGAGCACCGTGCGCGAATTCGAGCGCCTGCCCGGGCCCGCCCACGCGCTCGCATTTTCCCCCGACGGCGCGCTGCTCGCCGCGACCGGCGCGCGCGGCGAGACGCGCATCTGGAAAACCGCCGACGGCAAGCGCGTCGCGCAAATCCCAGGCACCGGCGCGCTCTACGCGCTCGCCTTCACCCGCGATGGAAGCCGCATCGCCACGGCGGGAGCGGACGGCCAGATCCGCCTTTTCGAGGCGACCACGGGGAAAGCCGCCGGAGAATTTGCGCCGGTGCCGCTCGACACTGCAGATAACCAGTGACCGCATCGGGCAGCGCTCCAGACACGTGAGTTCACGCGGTGCTTTTTGCGCGCCGCCGCGCCAGTCACCGGAGGAATGCACGGCCTCCAGCCGGGGGCGTCGTTTGATTTCTCTTCGTCGAAGCGCACGTTGCGGCTTGCGAAACATCGGTGGCGCGGCTTCCCTGCAAGCCGATGCCAAGCCGCCTCGCGCTCACCATAGTCGCAGCCACATTAACCGCCTGCGCCGAACCCGCCGCCAAGCCCGCCGTGAAAGCGGAACCCACGCCGGGGCACGCCAGCGCGAAGCTCGAACCCGCGACTCCGGCGACGACAGGCGCAAAACGCAGCACGTATTCGCAGTGCAACGTGGCCGGGCCCTTCATCGCGATCACTTTCGATGACGGCCCGCATGGCGCAAACACACCGCGTCTTTTGAAGATGCTCAAGGATCGCGGGATCAAGGCGACCTTCTTCGTGGTGGGCCAGTGCGTCGCCGAACTCCCGGAGATCGCGAAACAGATCGTGGATGAGGGCCATGAAATCGCGAACCACTCGTGGAGCCACCCGCTGCTGACCAAGCTGGGCGAGGGTTCCGTGCGCGACCAGATTGAACGCACCCACAACGTCATCCGCCAGACCACCGGGGCCGTTCCCACACTCTTCCGCCCGCCGTTCGGTGCTTTCACCGCCAACCAACGTGCATGGGCGCACGCGACCCTGGCCTACACAAGCATCCTGTGGGATGTGGACAGCAACGACTGGAAGCACCGCTCCGCGGCAAAAACGGAATCCATCATCCGTGCGGAGACACGCCCCGGCTCGATCATCCTCTGCCATGACATCCACACGCCCACGATTGATGCAATGCCCGCGACACTCGATGCGCTGCTCGGGAAAGGCTTCAAGTTCGTCACCGTCAGCCAGCTCCTCGCCATGCATGTGGAAAAACCGCCGGCACCCAAGGCCCCGCCTGCAAAACCCATCCCCGCAAAAGACGCGGCAGACGCCGCATCGAGCCCTGACCAGCAACAATCCGCAAGCCCGGCCCCGGCGAAGCCTTAGCATGCGGGAACGGCGGCGATGATTGGGGACGACTACTTCCAGACACGCGCGGAACTCGGCACATCGCTGTTTGCGCTGAACTCCCTCGCCCGCGAACTGCGCGCCCCCCCGGATGCGGTCCGCACGATCGGCGAACTCTCCACCAACCTCCGGGAGCCGTTTCTTTTCGTCGTGGTCGGCGAGGTGAAAGCAGGGAAATCCTC
Organism: Prosthecobacter debontii; assembly: GCA_945861385.1. Taxonomy (GTDB): domain Bacteria; phylum Verrucomicrobiota; class Verrucomicrobiia; order Chthoniobacterales; family Chthoniobacteraceae; genus SXWH01. The sequence goes on along the minus strand of CAMAUI010000003.1, from coordinate 6,802 downwards.
GCTGTTGAACGCGATCTTCGGCCGCGAGCTCTGCCGCGTGGACGTGCTGCCTGCAACCGACAAGATCTACATCTTCAAGCACGCCGATGAGGAGCGCGACGTGCCCGTCTCGCCGCAGCTCACCGAATGCCACCGTGCGCTGCCTTTCCTGAAGAATTTCAACATCGTGGACACGCCCGGCACCAACACCATCGTCGCCGAGCACGAGACCATCACACGCCAGTTCCTTCCGCTCGCGGATCTGTGCCTCTGCGTTTTCTCCGTTGCAAATCCGTGGGGCGCGACTGCGTGGCAGTTTCTCCAGCACATTCACCGGAAGTGGCTCAAGAAGGTCGCCTTCGTCATCCAGCAGACCGACCTGCGCTCACCCGCCGAGCTTGCAGACATCGTCAGCCACATGGAGCAGACGATGCTCCAGCGCATCGGCGAGCGATGCCAGATCTTCGCCGTCTCCGCGAAAAACGCATCCGCCGCAAAGGTCGCCGGCGACTCTGCGGCCTTGGAGGCGAGCGGCTTTGCGGCGCTTGAGCGATACATCGAGGGCAATGTCACCGGCGGCGATGCGCAGACTGAGAAACTCCGCAGCGTGTGCAGGAGCTCGCAGGTGATCCTTGACGACCTCGGCGGCAAATTGCGCAGCGCAGCCCAGACGCTCTCCCGCGATTTGCGCAAGCTCGACGAGATCAAAGCCGGACTGGCCGAGCGGGAAGAGCAGAGCCTCCGGCAGATCGGCGGGATGCTCTGGACCCTCATGCAGAGCCTCGAACGGACCCAGAACCGCGGCGAGCAGATGCTCCGGGAGAAGCTCACCATCGGCGGGACGCTGAAGCTCATCCTCGGAGGCGGCGGTTGGCAAAAGGAGTTTCACAGCGACCTTGAAACCCGCCAGCGCGAATCCCTCACGCGGCTGCTCGGCGACTCACTGGAACTCATCGGCGCCGATCTCAAGAGCGTTTGGAAGCAGCTCCACGACCTGCTCCAGCGCAATTTTTCCGAGCAGGTCGCGCCGACATCCCTCCCGGACATTGACCGGCAGCGCAAGGAATTGCTGACACGCATCGAGCTCACCCTGCTGGAGAAGAGCGACAGCGGAGAATTTGCCCGGCAGATGGAACGTCTGTTCTCCAGCACCACCACATGGCTCCGCGTCCCGGCGGGAATGCTCGCCGCGGGCGGCATCGCCAGTGGCGTGGCCGTCGCGCTCACAAAGCTTTCGTTGCTCGATGTGACAGGCACGCTGTTCGGCGTCGGTGCGATCACCGGCACGGTCATCGCCTTCGTGCGGAGGGGCAGGATCATTGCGGAATTCCGCCGCCGGATGTCGGAGACGCGCGAATCGCTCATGCAGTCCATCGAGGAACACCTGCGGCACGCGATCAATCTTTTCTATCAGGAACTCGAGCAGACATTCCAGCCGCTCCAGGCATTCGCCACGGGGCAGAGGCGCGTGATCGAGCCCCTCCTCAAACAAGTGCGCGAACTGGAGGATCAATTCATCAGGACCGCAGCCCGTCTCGGCGTGTAGCCCGCGCGAAGGCCTGCGGAGCAGGAAAATGTTTGGTTCACATGGATCCCCGCGCGGCATCGCGCGGCGTTACATCTCACGTGCCCAATCCGGCCGCTGCCGGAGGTGGTAAAGCATCTCGCCGGCCTTCGGCACGAGGAGCACGCCCTCGTCCTCGCGATTCGCGTAATCCTCCACCCGGGTCCCGCGCCAGTCGCGGTAGCCGAGATTGACCGCTTCGCATTCCTCGCGCGGGATGCCCGTGGCCAGCGTCACCTTCACACGGCAGCGCTCCATGCCGTCCTCGTACGTGCCGATGCCGCGCACGTGAGTACTGTGAGCGAGGACTCCCCGCGGGATGCCGGCAAATTTTTCCATCTGCTTCGCGAAGTAATCCAGGCAGTGGTAGCCGATCCTGCGGATGTGATGGCCGTGCGTGGCGGAAATTTCGCGGATGTGCGGCGCGTGGATGATAAGTTCGCCGCCGTCGGCGACCACGGGTTCGAGCTTGTACATGCACTTTCCGCCGACCCACAGTTCGTCGTACATCTCCGGCGCGCAGGAGAGCACGGTGTGAAAAGGCCGCTCTTTGTAGGTGACATGCACCTTCCGCGAAAGGTCGCTCGCGCGGTCCCATGCGCTGACGGGATCACCAAAGAAAAGCCCGGCGAGCTCATTCGTCCCCGGTTGCACCACCATGCAAAAACAGGTCTTCACCACAGGCACGAGTGACGCGGCTTTGTCCACGACTCTGCGGACGGGCGTCCATTTGTTGCCGATGATCATCGGGTTCGTCACGAGCGCGCCGAGCCAGTGGAAGTAGTTCAGGACCTTGGGCCCGCTGATTCCCGGGAAGAGGTATTTGTTGCCGCCGCTGAAGCCCACAACCTCATGCGGAAACACGGGGCCGATGATCATCAATTCGTCGTAGTCAAAAACCCGCGCGTTGATTTCGACAGACACCTCCTCGGCAAGCAGACCGCCGCTGAGGTGGCTGCTCTCGCTGGCGGTGATGCGCCCGATTTCCCTCAGCGCACCCGGATCGTCCCATGCGTGGTTGAAAAAGCTGACGCGGGCATAACGGCCCCGCCGTTCCCCCTGCGTGATCTCCAGCCGCTCGCAAATCGCCTCCTCGCTCATCGCCACATGCGTACCGAGGGCGATCATCACATCGAGCGCGGCCACCGCCCCTCCAATCGCCTCATGCACGGCCTCGAACATCATCCCGAGCGGGCAGCTTCGCGTGCCGTCCGGCACGACAAGCATGACTTTCTTTCCGGCGTAGGCGGATGCGGAAAGCGCGCGGGAGACCAGCAGGCGAACATCCGCAACATCCAATGTGGGACCGGCTGTGGCAGTCAGCGAAATAGGAGCGGTCATGCCCGTCACTAGTGTTCCCAAAGGTGCGCGGCTGCAAGACCGCGCTGCACCTCAGATCGTCTGCGCGAGGTAGCCGCCGTCCACCACGATATCCGCGCCCGTGACGAAGGAGGATGCCATGTGCGCGGCGAGGAAGACGCACGCGCCGACAAGTTCCTTGCTATCTCCAAACCGCTTCATCGGAGTGTGGCCCCAGATTGCCTGGGTGCGCGCGGATGGGGAGCCGTCCTCATTGAAAAGCAGCCGTGCGTTTTGCTCGGCGGGAAAAAATCCGGGGGTGATGGAATTCACCCGCACACCGTTTGCCGCCCATTCACGGGCGAGGAAGCTGGTGAGGCTGAGCACCGCGGCCTTGCTCGCGCTGTAGGCAACCACCCGCGACAGCGGGATGTGCGCGCTGACGCTTGCGATGTTGATGATGCTGCCGCGCCCGCGTTCACACATCGCGGGCCCGAACTCCTGGCAGGGCAGCAGGACGCCGCCGACGAGGTTGAGATCGAAGTTCGCCCGCCAGTCCTCAGCCGTGATTTTTTCGAACGGGCGATCCGCTGTCACCGTGACCTTCGGGTCATTGCCGCCCGCCGCATTGATGAGGATCGCGGGCGCCCCGAGCACCTCGGCCACCGCCTCGTGCGCATCGTGCAGGCTTGCCTTGTCAGTTGCATCCGCCGCGAAAAAATCCGCCGTCCCGCCCGCTGCCCGGATGGCCTGCACGCGGGCCTCGCCGCGCTGCGCATTGCGCCCCAGCACGGCGACTGCCGCCCCTGCGGCGGCAAGGCCGTCCGCGAGCGCGCCGCCGAGGACGCCTGTCGCACCGATCACCACGGCGACGTCGCCCTTGAGGTCGAAAATGGAACTGCTCATCCCGGTGGAATACAACTGACAGGGCGCGCCGTGGCAAAACGAAAGTGTGTCGCGCAGCGCCCTTGCTTGCGCGCCGGGAACGCGCTGCTACCGCATCACGTCACCCGTGATGCGGACGTCAGGCCCGATTTTTTTGTAAACAACCCCGCTCAGCGCGATGGATCCGGCTGTGCTCGCGACGCCAAGCCCACCGATGACATCCGGGCCGCCGCAGAGCAGCGGGGCGATGTAGAAATGCACGCGATCCACAAGCCGGGCGTCGAATGCCGAGCCGAGCAATTCGCCGCCGCCCTCGATCATCACGCTGGTGCAGCCGCGCTGAGCAAGGTCGCGCAGGACGATGCGGAGTGACTTGCCGCGATAGACCAGCGTGCGTTCGCGGTGCTCATCGGTGAACACGCGTGCGCTTTTCGGGAGCCTGCCGGAGCGCGTCAGCACCACACGGAGCGGCTGCTTTTTTGCAAAGCCACGGACTCCGCGGATGGTAAGCTGCGGATCGTCCCCACGGAGTGTGCCTGCGCCAATGAGGATCGCATCCACCTGCGCCCGGAGGCGCATCGCATCCGCTCGTGAGCGCGGGCTCGTGAGCCAGCGATCCTCGCCGGGAGGGCGCGTGAGGCGTCCGTCAAGCGAGAGCCCGGCCTTTGCGATCACCAGCGGCATCCCGGTGGTCACCCACTTGTTGAAGGGCGCGTTCACCGCCGCGCATTCTTCGGCGAGGATGCCGTGCGTCACCTCGATGCCTGCCTTTTCCAGGATGCGCACTGCACGCCCGGCATGGGCGGGATTGGGATCGGTCGCACCGAAGACCACCCGGCGAAAGTCCGCGGCGATGATTGCATCCGTGCAAGGCGGCGTGCGCCCCTGCGTGCAGCAGGGCTCGAGCGTCACATAGATCGTCGCGCCCTTCGCGGCGGCGGAATTTTTCAAGGCGCGGATCGCAGCGACCTCCGCGTGCGGGGCGCCGGCCCTGCGATGCAGGCCACTCGCGAGGACACGACCGGCCTTCACGATCACCGCGCCGACTGTGGGATTCGGCGACGTATGCCCGGCGCCGCGCTCCGCCCCGCACAGGGCGAGGCGCATGAATTTGAGATCGTCCGCGCGGCTCATGAGGGTTTGGTAACTGCTCCCCCGCCCCGCCGCAAGGCACCCGCGCAAACTCTTGCGGCGCGACGGGCAGGCGGCGACGCTCCCCTCCACATGCATCCGCGCGAAAAGGCCCGTCTCTACCACGACCTCGGCGAACTGCTGCGAAGCGGCGTCACATTTCACAGAGCGATCGAAAAACTCGCGCAACACGCGCAGGGTGCCACGTCGTCGGTGATGCGCGGGCTTTCCACCGCCGTGTCCGCGGGGGCCACCATGCCCGAGGCGCTCGCCGCGCAGCCGCAGATCAACGGGCTCGACGCGGCGCTGTTCACCGCAAGCGACCGTGCAGGAATGCTGGATCATGGTTTTGCGCTCGCGTCCGAATACTACGCCGCGCTCGCCGAGGCCCGCTCGACGATGTGGACGCGCGCTGCATACCCGCTGTTCATCCTGCACTTCGCGTTCCTCGCGTTCAATGTCACGAAGCTCGTGAATGGAGACGGGCTCGGGGAATTCGCGCGCGCGGTGCTCGCGGCATGGGCGGTGTTGTGGGCGGCGCTGGTGACACTCATCGTTGTCGGCAAATTTCTTACGAGGGCCGCAGCGAGAAGTGCGACGCTCGACCACCTGCTCGGCTTCATCCCGCTCGTCGGCAAGCTGCGCCGCGCTTTCGCGCTCAGCCGTTTTAGCGCGGCGTTCGACATGCAGCTCGAGGCCGCGGTGAACGCCTTCGACACGCTCTCCGCCGCCGCGAAGGCCAGCGCGAGCGCGGTCATCGTGATCGCGTGCGACCGCGCACTCGGTGCTGTGCGTGCCGGCGAAAAAGTGGGTGACGCCCTCGCGGCGACACACGCATTCCCGGAGTCCTTCACGCGGGCATTTCTGGTGGGCGAGGAGACTGGCAGGCTGGACCATGAACTCCGGCACCTCGCCAGTGAGTATCGGAAATCCGCTTTCAAACGACTGGAGGCGATCGCGGAATGGGTGCCGCGGATGCTCTACATTGGCGTCCTGATTTACATCGGGTACATGGTGGTGGGTTGGTACGGCGGTTACTTGAAAGGCTTGAATGACATATTGAAATAGTGAGGCGGGATGGCACACTTTCCGTGTTTGTTCTGGGCACGATATTGGAACAGAATGGCTCTAATTCCGCATGATTACAGAGTTTTGAATTTGTCATAACAAATTAAAGGCAAAGTTTTTGCGTTTAATTTTTAATGCGCGATCTGCGCTGGCATTTCGGAAGCTATGTATTTGAGCGTAAACCAATCAACAAACCATGAGCCTATTCAAATATACCAATCCTGAAATCACCACTGGATCGCCAGCTTCCAACCTGCGCGACCACTTCGGACGCCTGTTCGACATCGCCTTCCCGACTCGTTCCATCGAGTCCTTTGGCGACTGGTCACCGGCCCTCGATGCCTTCGAGGACAAAGACAAGTATGTCGTGTCGGTGGAACTGCCAGGCCTCAAGAAAAGCGACATCAATGTGACTGTCCACGATGGCGTGCTCACCGTCTCCGGCGAGCGGAAATCCGAAAAGGATGTCACCGAAGGCACCGTCCATCGCACTGAGCGCTACTACGGAAAATTCAGCCGCAGCGTCAGCCTCCCCACGGCCGTGAAATCCGACAAAGTCGGCGCGGTCTACAAGGACGGCGTCCTCACGGTCGAAATCCCGAAGGCCGACGAGGCGAAGCCGAAATCCATTGAAGTGAAAGTCTCCTGACCGGGGCGAAACTCAAAGGCCCGGCGGGTGGCGATCCCGCCCGCCGGGCAGGTTTTCAACAACAATTCCACACCACAGCCATCCCATAGCCGCGATCTCGCGGCTGGAAAGGCTGATGTTTGCTGGGTTGTGGGGCGAGGATTGGCGGAATGAGATTTGGGATTTGCGCGTGGGTTTCTGGCGGGATGGACGTTGAGGGCGTGGGGCTATCCCACAGCGCGCGGGCG
>CAMAUI010000002.1 GCA_945861385.1 Prosthecobacter debontii | reverse complement strand
CTTTGGCGCAATTGTGCGGCACGATATTCCGGCGACGGAGGAAGGGAAAAATTGGGATGAGTTTTCAAGAACCTGTGCGGCCTTGCTTGCCGCGTTTCCGGAGACCGGGACCATTCCCCTGGTGATCCTGCTCGGCGGCGGAGTGGTGGGTGACCTTGGTGGATTTGCCGCCGCGGTTTTCCGGCGGGGTGTCCCGTTTGTTCAGTGCCCGACGACGCTGCTTGCGGCGGTGGATTCCAGCGTGGGCGGCAAGGTCGCGGTAAATTTTGGCGGAGTGAAAAACATCATGGGGGCTTTCAGCCAGCCGCGGCTGGTCGTGTGCGATCTCGCGACGCTCCGGACGCTTCCGCCGCGCGAAGTGCGGAGCGGGATGGCGGAGGTCATCAAGTACGGCGCGGTGTGTTCGCGGGCGCTGTTCGAGCAACTCGAAGCCGGCGCGCTCGAACGCATGCTCGCCCTGGAGGAGAAGACTCTCACCGATGTGGTCGCGCAGTGTGTCCGGCTGAAGGCCGATGTGGTCGAGAAGGATGAACTCGACAAACTCGGCATCCGGAATGTCCTGAACTTCGGCCACACGATCGGCCACGCGCTTGAGCTGAGCGCCGACTATGCGCTGACCCACGGCGAGGCGATTTCGATCGGCATGCTGGCGGCGACGGAGATCGCGCTGGAACTCGGGATGGTGGATGGCGGTTTCCTTGAGCGGCTGAAGAGCCTGCTCGTCCGGGCCGGGCTGCCGCTGCGGCATGGCGGGAAGGCGGTGCTTTTCGAGCGCATCATCCGCGCGATGCAGATGGACAAGAAATTCCGCGAAGGCAGGAATTTGTTCGTCCTGCCGGCCGGAGTCGGCGAGTGGCGGCCGCGGGAGAACGTGGACTGGAAGCTGGTGGAGCGGGTCGTGAACCGCCTGCTGGCATGAGAGAATTGGGCAAAGGTGTGGGGTGGCATGGGATCGGCTAAAATGCCGCGCATGAAAGCCCTGACCAACCTGACCACCAAGATCTACGCCGACGGGGCGGATAAAGCCGGGATGCTCGAGCTTTACCGCAACCCGCTCATCAAGGGCCTCACGACGAACCCCACGCTGATGAGGAAGGCGGGCATCTCGGACTACGAGGGTTTTGCGCGGGACTTGTTGCAGTCGGTGACGGAGAAGCCGGTGTCATTCGAGGTGTTTGCCGACGAGTTCGAGGAGATGCGCGAGCAGGCGCTGCGGATTCGCGACTGGGGGCGGAATGTCTATGTAAAAATCCCGGTGCTCAATCCGCGCGGCGAATCCTCGATCCCGCTGATCCGCGACCTCGCCCGCGACGGGGTGAGGCTGAACATCACGGCGATCATGACGGAGCGGCAGGCTTCCGAGGTCATCGGGGTGCTGGAGCGCGATGTCCCGGCGGTTGTTTCGATTTTTGCCGGGCGTGTTTCCGACACCGGGCGTGATCCGATGGCGACGATGCGATCCGCCCGGCGGATGCTGGATCATCTGCCGCACGCGGAGTTGCTGTGGGCGAGCGTGCGGGAGGTCTTCAACATTTTCCAGGCCGACGATGCGGGCTGCCATATCGTCACGGTGCCACACGACATTCTCCGGAAGGCGATAGAAATGTGCGGGCGCGATCTCGACGAACTGTCGCTGGACACGGTGCGGATGTTTGATCGCGATGCGAAGTCAGCGGGCTTCACTTTGGTGGCGGTGAAGCCGGTGGTCGTGTGAGGGCATCGCGGAATTTGAGCATGCCGGGATTGCCGGGCCGCAGTTTCAGCGCCGCGTCAATCGCAGCCAGTGCCTCCGCTGTCTTGCCCTGTTCGCGGCAGGCCTGGGCCAGCAGAGACAGGGTGCCGGGGTCGTCCGCCTCGAACTTCAGCGAGCCGCGGAAAAATCGTTCGGCGTCAGCCCAGCGTTTGCGCTCCATGGCGATGAATCCGAGGTTGTTCAGAGCACCGTCGTGGCCGCGTTGCGGGTTGATTTGCAGGGAAAGATTGAGCGCGAGGCCGTAGCATTTCTCGGCTTGGTGCTGCATGCGCTCGACTTCCTCCGCGGCGAGTCCGGTGCTGCTGGAGAGATGCAGCCAGACGTTCCCGAGCGCAAAGATGATGTCCGCGTTTTCCTGCACATAAGAATAGGCGGTCTCGAGATTCCGGCGGGCGTTGGTGAGGGATTCTTTGGCCTTTGATTCGTCGCCCTTCTCCCGTTCAAGCAGCGCGCCGTCGGTGGAGCGGATGCCGGCCTTGTAAAAATCGAGCGACCACAGGCCGATGTCCGGCTGGGGGCGCGAGGTGAACCACGTGGAGGCCGCGAAAAGCGGCAGGCACGCAAGGGCGGGGAGCCAGCGGCGGGCGGTGATTTTTTCCCACACAAAAACCAATCCGCCAGTGCCAAGCAGAATCATGCCCGGCACGGCGCACAAACGGTAGCGCTCGGTGATGAAAACGGGCATGAGCCCCGCCATGTGCAGCAGGACGGCGCCCGTGACCCAGCGGCTCGCCGGCCAGCGCCGCCAGCACAGGAGCATGCCGGGGAGTGCGAGCGCGGCGACGAATCCGAAGCGCAGCCCCGGCGGGATGACTCCCTCGTCGCGGAGCAATTTGAGGATGCTGAGGTCGTCGTACTGGAACGCATTCCAGAAATTTCCGATCTTCACGCCGAGCAGGCTTATCCAGTCGCCGAAGTGGTCGTGGATGTACGCGCTGCCTTTCTTTTTCCAGTACGCGGAAATCTCGGATCGCTTCAATTCGCGCCCCGCTTCCGCCACGGGGATTGTGAGCGAATCGCGCAAAAGGCCCTCCTGTGAAGCGCGGAGACCGCCGGGGATTTTTGTGTAGCCGTTCGCGCTGGCATGGTTGCCGAGGTAGAAGTTCAGCCCGTCGTGGGCGGAGAGGAAAACGGTGTCTTTTGCGACGAGCCGGTTGTGCAGCCACACCGGCGAAGTGCCCGCATAAACGCCGCCGAGGAGCACCGCCGCTGCGCACAGCATCGGGCGGAGCTGCGGCCGCAGCGCGAACCACGCGGCGGCGTTCGCGAGGAATGCGAGCGCGACCAGCAGCCGGGCGGAGGAAAAATCGAACGCGGCGGAGAAGGCAGTGGTGGCCACGAGCGCGCCGCTGACAACCGCAAGCGCCGCGGCCCACAGCGGAGCCTTGCCGCGGAGCGTGATCGCGATGAGGCAGAGCACCAGCGGCAGCAGCATGAGGAGCGAGGCGACAGTGGTCGCGACCACGCCGGCGAGCAGCCCCATCCACAGCCATGGACGCCATGCCGAGGCTGCTCCCTTTTCGCTCACGCAAATGATCCAGTGGAGCAGCCCCCAAAAGGCGCAGATCATCCATGAAGTCGGCATGAGGATCGCCGAAAACACCTGCGCCGGAGTGAACGCCAGCCATGCCGCCGATGCGGTGATCCCGGCGATGATGCCGCGTTTTTCCCCGAACACCCGCGTCCCGATGAGAAAGATGAATGTGGATGTCAGCGCGTGAAACAAAGCCTGGATCTGCCCGATGAGAAACGGCGTGTAATCGTGATCGTAGCCAAAAACATGGTGGATGGCGCCAAGCGCGTACGCGTAGCCCGGCAGGCCGTAAAACGCCTTCCCATCGGTCCACTCGCCAGCCGCGACCCGGCGCGCCCAGTCGTTGTAAAATTTCATGTCATCGCCATCCGGCAGGAAGTGGCGCGAGTCGGCGATCTGGCTGAGGATCAGCGCCTGGATGCAGTAGGAGAGCACGAAAACACCGACGGCGATTTTCCAGCGATGACTTTGGCGAGAAGCTTCGGGCATGCGGGCGTGGTAGGGAGTCTCGGCGAAATTGAAAACATGATAACCGTGCGACGTAGCCACGGGGGCGCCGCGTCCGCCGCGTCCGACTGCATCTTCGCGGCTCAGTGGCGACTGATCATGGAGAAGCTCGGGAAAGTGGAAGTCATTAACGACACTCGACACCAGCGCGTCGTGTCGTGAGCGACTGGATCAGTTGTTCGATCGCGCGGCGGTGAGGGGAGGTGATGGGGAGGGCGTGGATTTTGTTGAGCGGGTGCCACCGAAGGCTGTCCGTGAGCCTTGCCGGCGGGCGCTTGATGAAAACGGCCAGCGTGACCCTGTGGTGGGTGAAGGGATAATCGAGAGTGAGAAGCGGGTCTGCTTTTACTGGGGTACGGAGCAAGGGGAGCTTCCACAGCCCACGCCAGCGCGGGCCGTGTTGCTGTTCGAGAAGGATGCGGCCCCGGTGGACGGTCCACGCGCAGTGCTCGGCGAGGAGGATGGTTTTGCGGCGGGGTTTCTTTTTGGGCAAAAGCGCGGCGGTGCCGGCGGCGAGTGCGCGGCAGTGGGCTCGCACGGGGCAGAGAGGGCATCGCGGTGTGCGGGGAGTGCAGACGAGTGCGCCGAGTTCCATGAGCGCTGCGTTGAAAATGCGGGCGTTGGTTTTCGGGACAAGTGAATCCGCGGCGGTCCAGAGCGCCGCATGGCCGGCAGTGCTGTCCACGGGTTTGCGCAAATCGAGCAACCGGGCGAGGACACGGGCGACGTTCGCATCCACGAGCGGCTCCGGCAGATCGAATGCAAAACTCGCAACAGCTCCCGCCGTGTATCGCCCGACGCCGGGCAATGCGCGGATGAGCGCCGGGTCGCGCGGCATTTCGCCATCGTGCATTTCCACGACGATCCTGGCGGCGCGATGGAGATTCCGCGCGCGTGAGTAGTAGCCGAGTCCCTGCCACACGGAGAGCACCTCACCTTCCTCCGCCGCGGCGAGTGATGCGAAATCCGGAAAGCGCGCGAGCCAGCGCTCGTAGTAAGGAAGCACCGTGACGACCTGTGTCTGCTGAAGCATCAACTCGGAAACGAAGATTGCGTAAGGATCGCGCGTGCGCCGCCACGGCAGGTCGCGCGCATTTTTCGCAAACCATCCAGCGAGTGCGTGGCGGAGTGATCCCGGCTTTCGGATTGTGGGTTTCGGATTTGGCACAGGCGCACGGGAAGTTGTTGCTTGCTGCCGGTGTTTTCCAGCAAACATCCGCGCCATGATTCCCGCACTCGCGAGCTACCTGATCAAAGAGCACGTCGGCGTTTTCAAAATGCGCGGCACTTACGATATTTTCGACCCTTCCACGGGCGTGCAGCTTGCGCTGGCGCAGGAAAAGAAAGGGCTGATGAACATCATCGGCGGTCTTCTGGTGAACAAGCGGATGCTGCTCACGCGCATAGACGTTCACGAAGGCGCGGATGAAAATGGCCCGATTGCGTTTTCCATCACACGCGGCTTTTCGTTTTTCCGCCCCACGGTGAATGTGATCGCTGGAGACGGCAGTTTGATCGGCACTTTCAAATCGCGCCTGCTGACGATTGGCGGCAAGTTCGGTGTTTTCGACGCCTCCGGAAATGAAGTCGCGCAAGTGAAGGGCAACTGGCTCAGTTGGGACTTCCGTTTTGTCGCGGCAAATGGAACTGAACTCGGCGTGGTGTCGCGCCAGTGGAGCGGGCTGGCAAAGGAGCTTTTCACCTCGGCGGACAACTACGTGGTGGCCATCCACAACCCCGATCCAGCGGCATCCATCCTCCTGCTCGCAGCCGGCCTGGCGGTGGACACCGTGTATAAAGAAGACGGGGGCGGCGGCGGATTGAGCATCGGCGAGTAGCACGTTTTCATTTCCACTGCGCCGCCGGCTCGCGCAGAGTGCGCGCACTTTCATGCCGAAGAAACAAATCTGATTTGCGAAGATTTCTGGCTCCAATTCTGAAAGTTGACCAACGAATCAACGGATGCTTACGCAATTCACGAGCGGGGACTCTGCTTGAATTTCGAACTCTGTTCCGAGGAATTCGCGGATGACATCCATGTTTGTCAGGGTGTGTCGAGAGAGTTGTCCTGTGCGGAATTTGCCGCTGCCCGCAAGGGCGAGCGGGATGAGAATTTGATCGGCCAGATATTCTCCGACTGGGGCACCATGCGTAAGATGCTCACGGACTTTTTTCACGAGGCGATCCACCACCTGTTCACTGCGCAATCCCCTTTCTCCAAATGCGCTGAAGACCTCGGTGTGCGTTGATGTAGAAAGCTCCGTGATCACGACGTTTCCGGGGCCATACAGGTCTTTTTGCCGCTCGATAAAATACACATCCTCAGTCCACCCTAGCGCGCGTTTCAATCCCTCGATCTGACGACCAGCGATGCCGTCTGAAAGGCCGGCAACGATCACCCGCACCGCGCGTGAAACGAAGTCTCCGCGCTCTAGCATTTCGATGGGCTGAAGCTGTGCGCACGGTGTGATGCGGATTTGCATTTGTCCTCCACCCGCCGAAAAGAAGCCGGGGCGTAGCAGTTCTGCATTCACCTTGGCTCCCATCCTTGCGAGCACGGGAAGGAATGTTTTTTCAAGAAAATCGAACGGAGGCGCGAAAGGGTTGTGCGTTCCGCCTTCGAGATTGAGGATGCTAGACTCGCTGCCGGTGATGAGAGCTGGCAGAATCGTCTGCAAAACCAGTGTGGCACTGCCCGCCGTGCCGACTGCAAAGCGATACTCGCCGGGCTTCACTGAGGCGGGATTGAATATGAGTTCTTGCGAGCCAATCTCCGCGCCATCGACCGCCGCACCGCCAATCTCGACAGCAGCATTCACCGCTGTGAGATGCTGGCGCATAAGCCCCGGCTTTTGCCGGCCCGCGCGGATTCCCGCGATACGAAACGGCTTGCCGGTAACAAGAGACAGCGCGAGCGAGGTGCGGAGGATTTGTCCCCCGCCCTCCCCGGCTGAACCGTCTATTTGGATCAATTTTGTCTTCACTGTTTTTACACAATCTCAGTCATCCGCCTGCGCCGAGTCCTTAATGACGAAGCGTGCGCGCAGTTTCGCCACGGTTGTTGCGAGTCCGGCGGTCTCGACGCTTTTCAGAACTTCGGCGAAGTCCTTGTAAGCATCGGGCGCTTCATCAATCGGATACTGACGGCAATTCGTCAGAATGTCTCCGGCGTCGAACTCGGCATCCACCACTTTTTGATCGAGCGCGCGTGTCGCCGCTTTGCGTCCCATCGAGCGACCGGCACCGTGGTTCACGCTGTAGCAGCTTTGCTCCGCGCCAGATTGCGCGACCATGACGACTGAGCCGTCGCGGGGATTTCCCGGCAGCAAAATCGGATGTCCGGTTTCGGCAAACGGCGTTCCCTTCAGCGCGAAATGCCCGCCGGGGAATGCGCGTGTCGCACCTTTTCGATGCACCCACGATTTCACATTCCCGACGACTTCCTGACGCGCGATGTTGTGGCTGATGAAATACACCAGCCGCCCCGTCGCGCCGGGCAGCACTTCTTGGAATGCCTCCAGCACGAGCGCGTTGATGAGCATATGATTCACCGTCGCGAAGTTCGAGCCGAGCGCCAGGTCGTCGAGATACGCATCTGCCTCGGGAGTCCCGAGCGGCGCATAGACGAGCTTCTTGTCGCCAGCGGGAAACGGCGTTCCCCATTTCTCGAACTTCTCTTCGAGGTCGCGGAATTGCGCACACGCCAGGATGTTTCCAAACCCGCGTGAGCCGCAGTGCGAAAGGAACCCGACATGTTTGTCGCGCATCCCGAAAACATCGGCGGCACGGCGCGCATCGTCGCGGTCGGCGATTTCGACGATCTCGCATTCACCGAAGTGGTTTCCACCACCGTAGCTCCCGAGTTGCTGCATTTTCTCCGCGAAATTGCGCACGCGCCCCGACTCGCGGACCCATTGCAAGCGGCTCGCCAGCGCATCACGCGTTTCGTCGTGTCCGAGATGAAACGCATCCTCGCAACGTTCTGCCCACTCCGGCGGGATTCCAAGTGCTTCGCAAACCGCGCGGCTTGCACCTTCGACGCACGCAAGCGCACCGACTTCAGCAGAGACGCGGCGTGATTTTTTCGCCGAGCGTTGCCCTTGGCCTGCGCCGGTAGGAGTGCGCTCCACGATTGCGTTGATGAGCGCGCGGCGCACCGTTTTATCACGGACTGCATCCTCGGGAACATCAAGCTGGAGCAGGCTCATCGAGCACTTGATATCCACGCCGACAGGGCCGGGATAAATGTGCGTCGGCGAGACCATCACGCACCCAATCGGTGCACCGTATCCAGAATGGGCATCGGGGTTCAGGACGAGGTCCGTCACGCCCGGCGCACTGCGGGAATTGAGCGCCTGTTCGAGGCACGAAGCATCGAAGCCATTGCGGATCGCTTCAGTCCCGAAGACTGCGATGGGCTTACCTTTGTTGTCGCGAGCAGGCAGAATCGCCGTGGCTTCGCCAGTTGGGATGAGGTTGGTGTTCATAGTTGTGTGTTTATTTGAAAAGGCGCGGTGACAAGGTGTTCGAGAAACGTTGCTTCCGCTGCTCTGCCGCTGAGCTACCGCGCAGTTGTTGCGCGGGCTGGAATCGAACCAGCGACCGTCGGATTATGGATGTAGTTCCCCGGAGCATTCACCGCATTTTGATGAAAGTGACGCGGCGACGAGGATGAAGGAGACAGACCGACGCCGTGAAGCGCCGTTTGCTCTACCACTGAGCTACCGCACGCCGAAGCGCACAGGCGGGACTCGAACCCGCGACCGATGTAGTCCCCTCCGGCATTCGCCGCGAAAGAGTTTTGTGACGACTAAAATTTGAAGAGACGTTTCCGTGCTCTACCGCTGAGCTACAGCCCCGTAAAAGTGGAGCCGGTGGGACTCGAACCCACGACCACGTCATTTCAAGATGTAGTCCCTTCGAGCATTCGTCACAAAGTTGGTGCGACGGGACGAGGATGTGCCGAGACATCAACGCCCTTGCGAGCGCGGCCGGATTCGAACCAGCGATTACCATGTAGTCCCGACGGGCATTCCCGTCGCAAAGTGTATAAAATAAGAAAGAACCTGTCGGCAGCGACTCCAGGCCGCCGCCCGCCCCGGCGATGACTCGTGGTCACCGCCGGGGACGCACTTTTTCTAAAGCGCGATTTTTTCGATCTCGCCGACCCAGTGGGCTGGCGAAAGTTCACCGTTTGCAAACGCCGCGATGATCTCCCACACCGAGTCGCCGAAGCCACCGATGTTCAGGATGTCTTCGCGCTCGCTCGCTTGCGTCGTCGCGTAGGGCTGGATGTCCAGACACACGAGGCGCGCACGTGGGTTGCGCTGCTTGAAGATGGACCATTGCCGCATCGTTTCCGTCGCGGGCTGGCCGTTGAATTTCCCGTAGTTCGGCGACCCCATCCACGACTCGTTATCCGAGACGTAGATGCACAAATCGCCGTCCGCTTTCCGCCGGTTCAGCTCCGCCAGCGGTGCGGAACAATTCGTCCCACCCGCAGGCAGCGCCGCCAGTTTCTCGGCGTTCGACATGATGGTATCGCGAGCGTTCAGCCGCACTGGCACTGCCTTGCTCTCGAAAGGCAGCACGTTTCCATCATCGGCGCGACGCAAGACCGTCGCAGCGACCAGCGCCGCGATATCAATGCACCGGACTTTCGACGTTGAGCCTTTGCGCTCGCCGGTAATCGCCGAGTGCATCGAGCCCGAGATGTCCGGGAAAACCCACACTTTCCCCGCAAAGCGCGGCACGTTTTCCGTCGCGATTTCCAGCGCATCTTGCAGCGCATTCGTCACGACAGTCGGGATTCCGCGATCCGCGTTTCGGTAGGCCGCCAGCAGTTGATATGGGAAGCAGCGCGAACGCTTTACTTTCTCTGGATCACGCAGCCGATTCGCAATCGCACGAGTCATCTCCTTATCGTCGAAGACACCGCGACGCAGAAACGTGTTGAGGTTCATCCGAGTCATCTGCCACGGCGCGACGCGGGCGATCTCCGTCCACTCGCGCTTACCGAGCGGCAGCGCCGTCAGCATTTGAAAAGGCACGTCGGGCACCGTCGGCACGAGCTTCAGTTTGAAAGCCTCAAACTGCCGCACCACCGAAGGCAAATTCGTCGCATCATGCTCGCGCCCCACGAGCCACGCATAAAGCGCAGCACGCTCCGGCGTTTGCGGACGCGGGTGAACCATCTTCACGACATCCGCCAGCGAAGGACTCTGCCCCACGCTTGCGCGGAAGACCTGCTCGTCGCTCCGAGTCGCGAACCAATTTTGCACCAGCCGCTTTGGAGCCGAGCCGAGCGACTTGCGCCCCGTCACACCGCTGCGGACGATCTGCACGAAATTCCGCAGCATTTTTCCATCGTCCACCACGCGGTCGAAGATGCGAGTCAGCAACGCACCATCGCGCTGCGCCAGCGTCGCCGCCAGCAGCGCAGGCATGTCCTTCATGTGACCGCGCTCGCGGCAATAAACCGCCGTCTTCGCCACAAACTCCGCGGGCACTTCCGCGGTGAACTTCAGCGTCTTATCGAGCTGCGTCTCCGCGTTGGTGTAAAAGGTCGAGTTCAGCGTGCCAGTCATCGCGTATTGAGCGAGCGCCGCTTTCGCGCTCAGCGAATAAGCCGCGCCGCCCGCCTCATTCCGCGCATTTGTGCGGGGCAGGAGTTTTCCAGCGATAGTCTGAAAGAGCGAAGTGTTTGCCATAGTCGTGTGTTGTTGGTTTTCGTTTTTTGCGCTCGGCGATTCATTCGCGAAGTGTGCCAACCCTAATTGCTCGCAGCGTGCCACGCGTGCCACGGCTGCCGGGGGAAACTGCGTCTCTCTCTGTAGAATCGCCATTTCCATCGCGAAACAGCGATTATCCTGCGTGACTTGCCCCCGTTGAGTTCTTATCTTTACGGCGCGTTGTTCGCGATACGGCGCTTCTTTTATGGCATCCAAAAAAACCATCGTCATCGGACTTCTCGGCATATCGCTGGATCGTGGGAACGGGCCGGGGCGGTGGTCGGAGTGGCGTCCTAGCGTGAGCGTTTGTCAGCACGAGGAGTTGCTCGTGCATCGCTTTGAGCTGCTGCACGACCGCAAGCACACGGCGCTCGCGAAGGTCGTCGCGGCGGATATCGCGAGCGTCTCGCCGGAGACGGAGGTGCGGCTGCATCTTGTCGAGTTCGACGACGCGTGGGACTTCGAGGAAGTGTATGGAAAGCTCGCGGACTTCGTGCAGGCGCGAAAGTTTGACCCGGCGAAGGAGGACTACCTCGTCCACATCACGACCGGCACGCACGTCGCGCAGATATGTCTTTTTCTCCTCGCGGAATCGCGGCGCATCCCGGCGCGGCTGTTGCAAACGTCGCCGCCGAAACGCGACGGGCTTGGCGAATTCTCCATCATAGACCTCGACCTCTCGCGTTACGACCGGCTCGCCGTCCGGCACCAGCAGGAGCAGCAGCAAGCGCGGGCTGCGCTGAAAAGCGGCATCGCCACGCGCAATGTGTCGTTCAACAAAATGATCGAGGAAATCGAGCACGTCGCCATCGCATCGAAACACCCGATGCTGCTCATGGGGCCGACTGGCGCGGGGAAATCGCAGCTCGCGCGGCGGGTCTTCGAGTTAAAGAAAACACGGCACCAACTCGCGGGCGATTTTGTGGAAGTGAACTGCGCGACGTTGCGAGGCGACTCATCAATGAGCGCACTCTTTGGGCACATTCGCGGCGCATTTACCGGCGCGCAGAACTCCCGCCCCGGACTGCTCCGTTCGGCGGATGGCGGGCTGCTGTTCCTCGATGAAATCGGCGAACTCGGCCTCGATGAACAGGCGATGCTGCTCCGCGCGCTGGAAGACAAACGCTTCCTGCCCGTCGGCTCGGATACGGAAGTCGCGAGCGATTTCCAGCTCATCGCCGGGACAAATCGCGACCTCTCGGAGGACGTGCGCAAAGGCCGTTTCCGCGAAGACCTGCTCGCGCGAATCAACCTCTGGAGCTTCCGTCTTCCCGGCCTCGCGCAGCGCAACGAGGACATCGAGCCAAACCTCGACCACGAACTCGACGCCGCCTCCGCGCGACTCGGCAAGCGCGTGACCATCGCAAAAGACATCCGCGCCGCGTTCCTCGCATTCGCACGCAGTCCCGATGCGAAATGGAGCGCCAATTTCCGCGACCTGAACGCCGCCATCACGCGCATGACCACTCTCGCGCCCGGCGGCAGAATCACCCGCGCCGTGCTCGACGCCGAGATCACGCGCCTTCGCACCGCATGGGCCGGAGCGCCGAGCGACTCGCCCGACGAAGCCATCCTCGCCGAAGTCCTCGGCCCCGAGGCGCTCGCAAAAACAGACCTATTCGACCGCGCGCAACTCGCCGCCGTCGTCCGCATCTGCCGCACGAGCGAAAGCGCCAGCGACGCCGGTCGCCGACTCTTCGCAATCTCGCGAGGAAAACGCAAAGTCACCAACGACGCCGACCGCCTCCGCAAATACCTCGCGCGTTTCGAACTTGATTGGAAAAAAGTGCGAGCCGTGACAGCGGAGATGCCATAAGTCGCGTAGCGGTGCTTTTCCATTTCCACATCGCCGTCGGCTTGCGCAGAGTGCGCGCACTTTCATGCCGAAGAAAAAGGAAGAAGACGCCGGGCCGAAGCCGATCACGATCCATACGTGCGCGCTCACTTTGCCGCAGGCGGAGAAGCTGCGCGGGCTGCTGGCGGAGCGCGGGTGGAAATTCGAGGAGCGGCCATACACGATCTGCTTTGCGCAGAAGGACAAACTGACGGTCGCGGTGTATGAGAAGGGGCCGAAGGTGGTCGTGCAGGGGCGGGGGACGCAGGAGTTTGTGCAATTCACGCTGGAGCCGGAGGTGCTTGGCGAGGCGCGGCTGGGCTACGAGGAGGTGAACAACCCGGAGATGTTCGAGCCGCATTTCGGCATTGATGAGAGCGGGAAGGGGGATTTCTTCGGGCCGCTCGTGATTGCGGGCGCATACACGGACGCGGTGAGCACGCGGGCGCTGATGGAAGCTGGCATCATGGACAGCAAGCGCATCACGAGCGATGCGCGGATCCGCGAGCTGGCGAAGGTGATCCGCGCCACGGATGGCGTGGCGTTCTCGACGATCACCCTCGCGCCGCAGAAGTACAACCCGCTCTACAAAAAGTTCAAGAACCTGAACCGCATGCTCGGCTGGGGGCATGCGAAGGTGATCGAGCATCTGCTCGAACAGCGGCCCGGGTGCGGACGGGCGCTGAGCGATCAATTTGCAAGCCCCGCGCTCATTACGCGCGCGCTCACCGGCGAAGCGCGGAAGATCCGGCTCGATTCGCGGACGAAGGCGGAGAGCGATGTGGCGGTGGCGGCGGCTTCGATTCTCGCGAGGGAGCGTTTCATCAACTGGCTGCGTGACACTGGCCGGGAGCTTGGCACCGAGCTGCCGAAGGGCGTTTCGCCCGCCGTGAAGGATCGCGCGCGCGAGCTCGTGGCGAAAAACGGCCCGGAGGTCCTTGAGCGGCTGGCGAAGGTGCATTTCAAAACCGCCCACGAGATTGCCCCGGAACGCTACGAGCATGTGGAGAAGCCACCGTTCGTGCGGAGGAAGAAGGCAACGGCTGGCGGGGAATGACTTCGGGAAATTCCCTGAACGCAGGCTTGCCAACGCTGCGGGCGGGTCATTTAATGTGTGCAAATCATGAGCACGCTTACGAAACGGGAAATCGTGGTGAGCATCAGCAATGAAACCGGTCTGGTTCAGCATGACGTGTTCAGCGTCGTGCAAAAGACGCTGGATCACATCGTTGAGGCACTCGCCAAAGGGGACAACGTGGAACTCCGCAACTTCGGGGTCTTCGAGGTCAAACTCACCAAGCCAAGAGTCGGGAGAAACCCGAACCAGCCGGGCAGTCACTTCGACATCCCCGCGCGGGCAACTGTGAAATTCAAGTCCGGCAAGATCATGAAACAGCGCGTGCTTCAGCTCACCGCGCAGATGAAGGCGGCGGGCGGGAAGTAGCGTGTTGGTTGGCGACCGCCGCCAAAATTGATCGAGGCCGCCATGCAGTTCCCCGCTGTGAATGCGGTGGCCGTATTGCGCAGCACGTGCCGCTATTTTGCGACCAGCACCACTTGTTCGCCTTCGCGGGCGGCATCCACCTCGATGTCGTGCGGATGCGCGATTTCCCTGGCGCGGGCGACCATGTTCTCGATGAACGCATCATCGTGCATCGGGTCATGGTGGAAAAGGTAGAGGCGCTTCACGCCCGCTTCGCAGGCAAGGCGCACCACCTCCTCGTAGCATCCATGGCCCCAGCCGACTTTTTGCACGTATTCCTCCGGAGTGTACTGGGAGTCCATGATCAGCACGTCGGCTCCGCGGATGAGATCGAACACGCCCTGATGCTTTTCGCCGGGGCTGGTCTCGTGGTCTGGAACGAAGCAAATGCTGCCGGCGCTGGTCTCCACGCGATAGGCGACGGTGTGGCCGGGATGTTTCGTCACCGTGGATCGGACGTTCAGGGTGCCGATCTTGAAGGTGAAACCCTTCAATTCCTCGATGTGAATGGCCCCCGGCAGTTCCTTTAGCGCCACGGAGAAGTAGGGGCTTTCCATCTGCCCCTCGAGCGTCTCATGCAGCCTGTGGTGCGCGCCTTCGTAACCCAGGATCCGCACATGGTTCTTCGGCTGGTACACCGGCACAAAAAACGGGAAGCCCTGAATGTGATCCCAGTGGGTGTGTGTGAGCAGCATCGTAAGCGCGATGGGCTTGTCCCGAAATTCCCTCGCGAGCGACAGGCCCAACTCCCGTGCGCCGCTGCCAGCATCGAGAACGACATGCTCGCCGTCTGCTCGCAGTTCGATGCAGGTTGTGTTGCCGCCAAATTTCACAGTACCGGCACCTGGAGTCGGAATGCTGCCACGGACGCCCCAGAACTTCAGCCGCACGGGAGCACGGCTTCCGTGGGATTCTGCTGCGGGCGGCGTTTGGTTCTCAAACTGCATTGGGATCGTCACCTTGGGGATCACATCAGCACATGCCAAGCTCGCGCTGCGTGAATTTCCGGGGGTGTGGGTCTTTTCACGCCATGGGGTGGGGCACCGACTCAGGGTTTTGCACTCATTCCCAGTGGGCTTGCCCCTGCTGGCATCCGCGGGTATCGCTCCAGGTGATGAATATTGAAGGATTGCGCAGCCCGCGCGACAAAGTCGGCACGCTCGTTTATTTTGGGAGGATGCTGGACAAGATCCGCCTCCACGCGGCGGAAAAACTTCCCGCTGACTACGTCGCGAACCTCGGCGAAGGCTTCGACAAGGCGTGCGTGCAGCTTTTTGGCATCGCCTACGACGCGCTGGTCGGACGGGTGAAGGACGGCGGCACGGATGAGGAAATCCTCGCATGGTGCCACGCGACCGGTCGGAAGCTCACCGACCAGGATCAATTCATCTGGAACGAATTCATGCGGAAGCGGGGCTGGAATGATTCCGCCAGCCAGCGCCTCGTCGAGCGGAAGGCAGAGAGCGGATTCACTGCCCGCGACGACATCCAGACATTCTTCGACTACATGGATGCGGACGAGGGAAGGAAGCAGGCCGGCCACGCCGGCTGAATTGTTGCGCCTCAGCCCTTCGCCTCGTCAGCGAGCTGTTTCACTGGCTCCGCCTGCACCGCGCCGCCGAAGAACCGCTGGAAAAAACGCCGGGGCGGCGTCTTGCCTGCCTCCTCGTCGCCGATTTCCTGGTGCGACGCCTGTTTCGCCTGTTCCCACGAACCGGCAAAGCCCGGCGCGGCGACCATCATCTTCTTTTCGGCCCGCGCGAAAATCTCCAGCTCGCGCTCCAGCTTCGCGCCGCCGCTGCCGTTCTGCGTCTGCACTTTCACGCGCAGGTTCTCGTTCTCCTTTTTCAACGCCTCGAGCTCCTGCTTGAGCCGCGAGAGGGTGTCGGCCTCGATCTCGAATTTATCACTCAGCTTCCGCTTCAGCCGGGAAATTTCGTTCTTCACCTTCAGCAGATGGTAAAACGCAAGGGCCCACAGCGCGACGCCCACATAAAAGCCGAGGGCGAATTGACTGAGCAGGATGTCTTTCATAGTGCAAAAAACTCAGCGCACGCGCGTCACGCGAGCATCTCGTCGAAGCGCGAGGAGATCCCCGTCTTGTAGCGCACAACGCGGTTTTCCGTGTCCAGCAGCGCCACGCGCGGGCAATGCTCCACGGCTTCCTCGGGCGTGAACTGGCCGAAACTCATGATGGTCAGCCGGTCGCCGACATTGCCGAGATGGGCCGTCGCGCCGTTCAGCTCGATCACCCCGGCGCCGCGCGGGCCGAGGATCACATACGTCTCGAAACGCGCGCCACTGGCCATGTTGCTGACGAGGATGCGCTCGTACTGCATCAGCCCGACGCGCTCCGCCAAGTCGGCGGAAATGGTGAGACTGCCTTCGTAATCCACGCTCGCCCCTGTGACGGTGGCCTTGTGGAGCTTTGATTTTAGCAACGTGAGCTGCATCGGAGATGAGGTTGTGCGCAATGGCCGGAAAATGCAAGCGGCTGCAAAGGCGGCTTTCTACAAGCGCGGCCTGTAG
Source organism: Prosthecobacter debontii (assembly GCA_945861385.1). GTDB lineage: Bacteria > Verrucomicrobiota > Verrucomicrobiia > Chthoniobacterales > Chthoniobacteraceae > SXWH01. Next base: position 83,145 of record CAMAUI010000002.1, on the reverse strand, counting down.
GTGCGGCCTTTCCACACGACGCCGCGGCCGATCGAGCGCCGCCAGCTATTGAGCCCGATGAGCATCATCAGCAGGATGCCGAGCGGATGCAGGAGTGCGCCGATGATGCTCGTGCGGAAACGCCCCGCGAGCAGCAGCCGGATCGCGTAGATCAGGCCGACCTCGACGGCGACCATCCTCCACACATGCGCCGGAGCGGTGAAAATGGCCACGCATGGTGCGAACAGGCAGACCCACTGCGCAAGGCCGAACAACCAGAACCCGAGCCGGTCGCCATCGAAGACCGCCCGCATGTTTTTGGTGAACCCCTCCCACACTTCCGCGAATGACCGGTACATCCGCACCGTCGAAAAATCCTGCGCGTCACAGTTGAAAAGCCGCATCCCTTCGCCGATCCGCGCCGCGACTTCGCGCCCGAGCGTCACGTCCTCGACCACGTGATCGCGCACCGCCGCGTGACCGCCGATGCGCTCGTAGGCATCGCGGGTGAAAAACATGAACTGCCCGTTTGCCGCGGTGATCCGCCGCATCAAGGCGGGGTTTGCAGCCGCTCTGCGGTGCTGGAAAAGGCGGTGAAGCCACAGCGGGCAGAAGCCGAAGCCCATGACGGGAATCACGGGAACGATGAGCTTCTCGCCGAGCGTGACTGTCAGCAGACGCGGCCATGCGGAGAGGAGGCTCGCGTTGTTCCGGCACGCATAATCCACCGCGGCTGACACGGTGCCCGGCGCATGCGTGGTGTCCGCGTCGGTGAAAAAAAGAAAATCCCCCGATGCCGCCTGAGCGAGCTGGTGGCATGCCCAATTTTTCCCGGTCCATCCGTCTGGCAGCGCCCCGCCGCGCAGCAGGCGCGAGGAGACTCGCGGGTTCCGCATTTCCGCCATCAGCTTTTCCACGATGCCGCCGGTTCCATCGCCGGAATCATCGTCGAGCACGATGAGTTCGTAGCGCGGGTAATCCTGGAGCAGCAGCGAGCGCACACATTCCGCGATGTTGCGGGCCTCGTTGCGGGCCGGCACGAGCACGGAGACGAGCGGCCCGTCCGGCGGCGCCGCGACTTTTCGCAGGCCGTCGAAGACCACGAGGTTCGCGATCACGTTCGCAAGAATGAGCATCAGCCCGAGGACGACGAGCAGATGGTAAAGCGTTTGCACCCCGCTGGTGTGAACGCGCGTCACGCCGCGCGCAAGTTGGGCGTTGCGCGGACGGGCGTCCGTTCCTTAGCTGGAGGCGATGCGAAATGCCGGGGACATCCTTTTTCCTGCGAACTCTTCCGCGAGGCTGCGGAGGTTTGCCTCGCTGATCGCGCCGAAAACGGATGCCGCACTCGAGGGCATGGCGCGCGAATCCGCGCTGCTTACGCGGCGGAATTTCGGCAGGGCGATCCGCCTTTTTGCGCCGCTCTACCTCAGCAACGAGTGCATCAACAACTGCGCCTACTGCGGCTTCTCGCGGGACAACGCGATCCTCCGCGTCACGCTCGATGTCGCGAGCGTGGTAAAGGAGGCGCGCCATCTCGCCAGGGAGGGTTTTCGGAATGTCCTGCTCGTCGCCGGGGAGCATCCGAAGTTCGTGTCGAACGGCTACCTCGAAGCCTGCGTCCGCGCGCTCGTCCCGGAGATCCCGTCGCTGGCGCTCGAAGTCGCGCCGATGGAGGCGGCAGATTATGAGCCGCTCGTCCGCGCGGGAGCCGAGGGGCTTATCGTCTATCAGGAGACCTACGATCGCGCGGCCTATGCGGAGATGCACACCGCGGGGCCGAAGCGGGATTTTGACTGGCGGCTTGCGTGCCCGGAGCGCGCGTACGAGGCGGGCTTTCGCCGCATCGGGATCGGCGCTCTTTTCGGCCTCGCGCCATGGAATGCCGATGCGCTCGCACTCGCGGCGCATCTCGATCACTTGCTGCGGAGATGCTGGAAGGCGCAGTTCACGGTCTCGCTCCCACGGCTGCGCCCGTGCGCGGGCGAATTCGAGCCGCGTCATTCGTTTCCGGATCGCGAATTCGTCCAGCTTGTCTGCGCGCTGCGACTGTGTTTCCCGCAGGTTGGAATCGTGCTGAGCACGCGCGAATCCGCTTCCTTGCGCGACGCCGTCCTGCCGCTGGGCATCACGATGATGAGCGCGGGCAGCCACACCGAGCCGGGTGGTTACACGGGCGCGGGAAAGGACGACCTCCACCTCACCGTGCGTGGCCGCCGTGAGGAAGCGGCGGGATGCGCGCACGACCAGGGTGCCACGGAGCAGTTCCAAATCTCGGACACCCGCTCGCCTGCCGAGATCGCGAATTTACTGCGCTCGAATGGATTTGAGGCGGTGTGGAAGGATTGGGATCAGGCCATTCTCGCCCGATGAAACGCATCATCCTCAATGGTGCCGGACGCGAAACCGCGGCGGAGAATGTTGCGGCACTGATTGCGGAGCTTGGGCTGGCAAAAGGCACAGTCCTCGCCGAGTTGAACGGCACCGCACTCCGCCCGGATGAATGGGCTCTCGCCAGCCTCAGGGACGGCGACCGCATCGAGTTGATGCGGATAGCCGCGGGCGGCTGAGATTGATCCGGCTGGCGCGGATCGGTGTTTGCGGGCATCGTTGCCGCGCATGATCCGACTCTGCATGCTCTTTGTGGCCGCCGCCTGCGGGACGCTTGCCGCGGCCGAGGTGACGCTGCACACCGCGATTCAATCCGGCGTGATTGCATTCGAGGGTACCGGAAATGCCCGCGACAACGCCACCGCGAAGCTCACCAACAGGACGGACAGCGCGATCGTGCTCGGCATTCCTGCCGGCACCGTCTTCGTGTCAGCCAAAGGCGCGCGACAGGTGACGCTACGGAGCCTCACCGCAACAATCGCCGCGAAGGATGAGGCGACGGCGATTTTTCCGACAGCGGCAATGGCCTCCTCGAACGGCGGCAGCGAAAGCGCGCTCACACCGGCGCCGCCCATCGCGCAGCTCGGCGCGCTGCTGGCGCAGTTTGACAAGCAGCCGGACCTCCCGCGCGCGACGGCGCAGCTTGCGGTGTTTGTCATCCTCGAAGACATCAAGTGGCCCGACTGGGTGAGGTGGCTCCCCGCAAATCCGCAGCCGGGAAAACAGCCGCCCACGCCCACGCAGGTTGCGCAGGCCGTGGATGCCCTTGCCTTTGTAAAACTCGCCGTGCCCGAGCTGAAGCCCGCGGTGCTCGCGGACGAAAATTTCAAACGCCTCGCGCTGCGGAATCCGTGGGCGCGCGGAAAGGCGATGGTGCTTTATGGGATCACCGTGGACGACGCCATCACCGGCGATCCCTCGCTTCCCCCGGACCTCGGGAAGCTCCTCCACACGTCGCCAAACGACAACTGCGCGATCTGCCGCCAGCGTGGAAAGCAGCCCGAGTTTCCGTAGGCGGCGGGCTACTTCGCCGCGGCAAATTCATCCCACTGCTTCTGCCAGTCCGCCGCGTTTCCCGGCGGGATTTTCGCGGTGTCGGTGATGATCACGCGATAGCGCAGGGTGAGCGGTTCGTCCGCAGGGATCGCGGTTTTCGAGAACGCGCCGAAGCGACCATAGGCGCGCGTGGAGTATTGAAGAGGTGTCGGATTCTCCGGCGCGCTGAAATGCGCGACGGCGTAGCGGCTCCCGCCGATGCTGAACTGGCAGACGACCCATTTGCACTGCTCGAAGACGTCGCCGCCTTTCTTCACCGCGCCTTCCGGCAGGATATACGCAGTCTCTTTCGCCCGGGTGCTGACTTCTTCCGCCGCGCGAAAGTGAAAACCGGCATGCTGCACATCACCATCGAGCGTCACCGGACCGCCCGGCGCTTCGAGCTTGAAGCGGATATCCATGACCAATTTGCCCTCCGAAGGTTTCGTCGCGGTGATGGTCTGGGTCTCGCGGACGACGACTTCGCCGGCTGGTGCCGGCCACTCCGTCACGCTCGCCATGGTCGCGGAGGCAGCGTCCGCTTTTTCCTGTTCCGGCAGGTACTTCATATGGCGGCGGATGACATTCTGGCAGTGCCAGAAATCGTACGATTTGCCCGCCAAGGTCGTCTTTCGCCACCCGATGAACAGGCCCCGGTGGTGGGGGTAGCTCCCTCCCGCGCCCTTTGTGATCGGGGCTTTCCCGGCGAAGTCGAACACATGTGTGAATGGCTTGTATGTCTCATCCCGCCGCGCCGGATCCCACTCGTTCATGTGTCGCAGCACTGTCGCGCCGTTGAACTGCAAATCACGGAAGCCCTTACCCTCGGAAAAACTCCATCCATCCGCGGCGCGGACTGCGTGTGTGACGGTGATTGCGGCGGCGAAGAGAGCGGCGAAGTTTTTCATTTTGAAAGGCGGGGTTGCGTTGTGGCGGGGTTGTGAGTCGGCGGAAAGCGGCAAATTTTGCCCGAGGAAACCGCTCGCAGCCCTGGCGCGACGTGCCATTCTACCGGCATGCCGACCTACGTGTATGAGATCTGCGAAGGTGAATGCAAAGCGTGCGGCGGTTGTTTTGAAATCAACCGCCCGATGAACCGCGAGCCGCTCACCAATTGTCCGCTCTGCCGCAAGCCCGTTCGCAAGATCATCACCGGCGTCAATGCGCCGAAAGTCGCAAAGCCGCTCAGCGTTGCCGACGCGAAGGGCGCGGGGTTCAGCGTGTGGAAAAAAATCAGCAAGGGGGAGTATGAACGCCAGTAACACCGGAGCTTTTCTGCTGGCTGCCGCGCTCCTCTGCGGATGCGCCACGCACGACCAGCGCACCATTGCCGCTGTCCGCGCAGCCGGGGTCTCCGGGCGCATTGTCGCCAAGCTTGAAGACCACGGCTCGCTTGCGCCCGGGGATCTCGTCGAGTTGAAGCGTCGCGGCGTCAGCGATGCGGTTCCGATCCGCCAGCTCGACGTGGACGGGGTTGATTACATCGTCCAGCGCGACGAAATCGTGATGCTCCGGAAGGCGAAGGTGCGAACTGCCGTCACCGATGCGCTGATCGCCGCGAGCGATCGCTTTGCGCATGATCGCTACGCGCCGGCAGCACACGGATCGTGGTGGGTGGATCCATTTTGGTACGGGCCGGCATATTATTACCGCGATCCATTATGGTGGCCGCAAACGCGCCTCTCCGTCGGCTACGCCCGCGGCGGGTACCGGCGCTGCCGGTAGCTGCGAAATCCTTGCCAGCAGTCCTTCCGGTCGCTTTCCATCCCGCGCATGGCAAACATCGCAGTCCTCGGAACCATGGACACAAAGGGCGTCGAGCACGGCTTCGTCGCCGGCCTCATCCGCGAGCGGGGGCACAGGACGCTCGTCATTGATGTCGGCACGGACCAGCCGCCGGCCATCGCGCCTGATGTGACGCGCGAGGAAGTCGCCCGCATCGGCGGGCTCGATCTCGCCGGGCTGGTCGCGCGCCATGACCGCGGAGAGTGCGTCGCGGCCATGGGTGCCGCCGCAGCCGCTGTACTCGGCAATCTGCACGCCGGGGGAAAGATTGACGGCGTGATCTCGCTCGGCGGCGGAGGCGGAACATCCATCTGCACCGCCGCGATGCGCGCGCTTCCGCTTGGCGTGCCGAAGCTGATGGTCAGCACACTCGCGAGCGGCAACACCGCCCAGTACGTCGGCGTGAAAGACATCACGATGATGCCCGCCATCGTGGACGTGGCCGGCATCAACCGGATCTCGCGCACGATCCTGGCGCGGGCGGCTGGCGCCATCTGCGGCATGGTCGAGACGGTGATCCCGGCCGGCGAAGACCGCCCGATCATTGTCGCCAGCATGTTTGGAAACACCACCGATTGCGTGCAGGCCGCAAAGGCCATCATGGAACGCGCGGGCTACGAAGTGCTGGTCTTTCACGCCACCGGCACGGGAGGGCGCGCAATGGAATCACTCATCGAGGCCCGCATGGCCGCCGGTGTTCTCGACATCACCACCACCGAGTGGGCCGATGAACTCGTGGGTGGGATCCTCGGCGCCGGGCCGGCGCGCATGGATGCCGCGGGCAGGACAGGCACGCCCGCGATCATCACGCCGGGCTGTCTCGACATGGTGAACTTCGGCGCGAGGGAAACGGTGCCCGCAAAATTCGCAGGGCGCACTTTTTACCAGCACAACCCGCAGGTGACGCTCATGCGTACGACGCCCGCCGAATGCGCCGAACTCGGGCGCATCCTCGCGGAGAAAGTGAACGCCTATTCCGGCCCCGTCACCGTTCTTCTCCCGAAGCGTGCCATCAGCGTCATCAGCGCGCCGGGCCAGCTATTCCACGATCCGGATGCCGACACGGCGCTTTTTGGCGCGATCAAGACGCATCTGAAGGCGGGAATCCCGCTCGTCGAGATGGACTGTGCGATCAATGACCCAGCCTTCGCGGAAGCATGTGCAAGTGCCCTCCTTTCGAACATCGGCGTAAAGTGACGGTGCGGATCGCGCTCGACGCTGATCGGTTCCTTACGCTCCGCTGACTGATACCGTCACCCGGCGGTTCTGCTCGCGACCCGCAGGGTTGTCGCTTCCGTTTGCATTGGTGTTTGGCGCGACGGGATCCTTCGCACCCATGCCGATGACCGAGATCTGTTTGGAGGGAATTCCGTTTTTCACCAGCCAGTCGCGGACGGATTCCGCGCGCTGGCGGCCGAGGACGAGGTTCGACTGCTCGGAGCCGATGCTGTCCGTATAGCCGCGAATGACCACCGAAGGGTTCGGACGCTGGCGGATCACCTTGGTGACATCCTTCAGCGAGCTGTTCGCCGCGGACTTGAGCGCGGAACTGTTAAACTCGAAGAGCACGTCGCTGCGGAGGTTCATGGTGAGGGTCTGCGATCCGAACTGGGAACCTCCAGCCGTTGCGGGTGCCGCTGCAGCCACTCTCTCGAGTGGTGTCTTTTCCGGGCCACCGCCACCGCCCGTCCCTTCTTCGGACGTGACGCTGAAGAGCCGGGCAAGGAAGGCCTTCACTTTGTCAGCGCCGGGGACATCCACGTTGTAATAGTAGAGGGAGGCGATTCCGAAAATCAGGGCGGGCAGGATCCAACCGAGGAGGCCACCTTTGCGCGCGCCGGTCTTGCGGTCACTCCCGCGGGCGGCGGCTGCGCGGGATTCACACATCTTGCATGTGTTCGAGAAAAGCCCGCGCTTCGCGATGTACATGGACGCGGTCATCTGCCTGCATGTGGAGCATCTTTCCAGTTTGGTGCCCGTTGCGGTGCTCATCGGCGGATTGGTGTCATGCCTGTGCTTGGACGCAGGCCTGATGCCAGCGCGGCGGCAAACTGCGCCTCACCCGGGAGGATGGGTGTCTCGAACGCTCGCACCGCGAGAAGAAACCCCGCCTTTGGGCTTGTGAGCCTGTGGGGCTCGCAGCATTCATCCCGGTCATGTCCCGCTTCGTCTTCTCCATTGCACCGGGTGCTCAGCATCGGCGATCACGTTTTGTCGGCATCCTCCTTCTCGCGTTGCTCGCAGCCGCAGGCATCACTTCTGCCATCGCGCAAAGCCCGGTGCTCCCAGTCGGCACGCGGTTCATCATGTCGCATTTCAAAATCGAGGGTACCAATCAGACGGAAAAGCTCTACATTTCCACTTCTCCAAACGGGACTGCTTGGACTCCCCTCAATAACGGGAACCCTGTCTGGGAGCCGCCCAATGCTGCGCCCTTCCACAACGTCGTTCGCGACCCGAGCATCGTCTTTGCCAATGGCTTCTACTGGGTCGCCTACACCGCCGGGAATTACGGCTACCGACCCTCATTCGGCCTTATCAAATCCGTCGACTTGCTCAATTGGACCTTCGTCACCGACGTCAGCACGCACCTCCCGACCGCCTACGATCCCTTCACGTGGGGGCCGTTCTTTTTTAAAGACACCGACGGCTCCGTTCACATCTTCGTCTCCATCGGTGAGAAGACCGACCCAAACACCGGGCAGGCCATCTTTCGTCTCCGCACCTACGAAGTGCATCCGCTCAACGCCGACTTTACGCAATGGTCCGCCCCTGTCCTCGTCCAGGCACCCTCGGATTTCATCAATGAGTTCTGGGTCTGGCGCGAGGGGGACACCTACCACGCCGTGTATGTGGACTTCCGCCAAAATGGCCGCAACGTCCACGTGACCTCCAGTAACCTCATCACAGGCTGGAATACACCACAGGTGCTCGGACTCGACGGGCTCGAGGGTGCCTTCGTCCTCAAAAAACCCACGGGCGGCTACCGCGTCTATGTCGAAGGAGTTCCAGCCTACGGCTATCGCTACTACGATTACAGCGATGCCTTCACCAGCCCCGTCGGCCCCACCTATGTCTCCTCGCCGATCACCATGCGGAACGGCAAAGTCATCACCGCTGCCGCCACCACCACTTACGCCGACTGGAAGCAACTGGAGTTGCCCGGCCTCGCTGAAAACGAGCGCGCACCGCTCGCGGATGCAGACGCAGACGGCCTCAAAAATATCGTCGAATGCGCCACCGGCCTGCCACCTGCTGCGAGCACGGCAAGCGCTCTTGCATTGCAGATGCATTCGTCCGGTGCACTTCGGCTACGCTACACGCACCTCGGTTCCATCGCGGGGATCACTCTCGAACTCGAACCATCGTCCTCCCTGGACTTTCTTGCTCCAGCACCACCCGCGAGCCTTCGCTCATCCACCATGCTGAGCGACGGACGTGAGCTTCTCGAATGGCATGCCCCGGCGCTGACTCCACCGGAAGCCCGCTACTTTCGCCTCCGCGCCACCTTCACGCCATAGCCGCCCATTGAAATGCCCGCGCTTCGGATGGCTCGGACTGACCCCCGAATCGGCTTTCGAAATTCAGCCCTTCTTCTTTGCGTCGGACGGGTGGATGGCAAGGACGGCTTTGGTGACGATGCGGGTGTTGCCGGTGCGGCGGGTTATCCTAAACCTAAATGCGTGACTGGAAACCGCTGGAGTAGTTTTCAAGAAGCTGGTGTGGTGGGGAATGCCGCTGGCATCGGATGTGATTTGCACTCACCCATCGGGTGAGACGTTGTTTGCGCCGCCACAGCCGCCGCCTGCCTGGCTGGTGGACACTCCGGGCGGACGCTATTACGCGGAGCTGGATCTGGATGCGCCGGTCACCCGCGAGGGGCAGTTGATATTCTTTGCGCAGTTCCTGCACACGGGCGGGCGCTGGGCGCGGCTGCTGGAGAGGTGTCCGTTGCGGTATCACGGCAACCGCGGGAGTGGGGTGTGCAATGTGGTGGGTACGGCCGCGCTGTCCATCCTCTGCGGGCACTGGCGCTATGCGCACATCAACGCGCTGCGCGGGGACACGCTCAATCCGCCGCTGCTGGGCATGGCGCGCGTGGTGAGCGGGGACGTGGTGCGCCGGGTGCTCAATCGCATCGAGGAGGCCGAGGGGCTGCGCTGGCTGGCGGGCGAGTTGCGCGCGAGCGTCGAGCCGGTGCTCAGCCAGCCGTGGGTGGTGGACATTGACGCGAGAAGAAACCGTTGCACCCGTGTCCGTCGGCCCGCTAGCGTGGGCGGGATGCTGCACACCAGCCCTACGCAGGTTGCCGCGATGCAATCCGACAACGGCAAGACCCGATTCCTGGACACTTACCGGTGGATGATTCTTGCGCGCGCGCTCGAAGAAAAGCTGGCGATCCTTTATCGCGGGGGAAAAATCACGGGTGGGGTGTTTCTTGGCCGCGGGCAGGAGGCGCTGAGCGCGGCGCTCGGCACGGCGCTGCGCAAGGGTGATATTTTTGCCCCGCTGATCCGCGACATGGCCGGGCGCCTCGCGTTTGGCGAGCCGGTGCTCGATGCGGCGCGCACGTATCTCGGTTCGCGCCTCGGGCCGATGCGCGGGCGCGACGGGAATATCCACCGCGGCCGCCCGCAGGTGGGATACCACGCGATGATCTCGCACCTCGGGACATCGGTGGCCACCGTGGCTGGTGCGTTATTTGCGCGGCGCGCGAGGGGCGAGGAGGGAGTGGTCGGCGCGACATGCGTCGGCGATGGCGCGACTTCGACGGGAAGTTTTCACGAGGGGCTGAACATGGCGGCGGTGGAGCGGTTGCCGCTGGTGGTCGTCGTGGCGAACAACCAGTACGCATATTCAACGCCGACTTCGCGCCAGTACGCATGCGAAGACCTCGTGGAGCGTGCGGCCGGCTATGGCGTGCCCGGCTGCAAGATTGACGGAACCGACCCGGCGGCGTGCATCGCGACGGTGCATGAGGTGGTGGCGCGTGCGCGGGCGGGCGGGGGGCCGCAGATGGTCGTTGCGGATCTGCTGCGGCTGGTGGGACACGGGGAGCACGATGATTTTCACTACGTCAATCATGCCCTGCAGGTCTCGCCAATCGGTCGTGACTGCGTGGAGGTGGCCGCGGGGCAGCTCGTGGCCCAGGGCTGGGCGGAACCGGCGCAGATCGAATCCATGCGCGAGCAGGCGGAGGCCGAAGTGGAGCAGGCATGCGGAACGGCGATGCGCGAGCCTTTGCCGGATCCTGGCAGCGAGGATTGGTGCGCGCTGAGCACGCGGTCGCTTGCGGAGGGGCTGAGGGAGTAAGAAAGGAGCAAGGCAGTGTTTCAAAACCAACCGGCCATCACACGCTCGACCAACGCGATCACTTACCTGGAGGCGATCCGCGCGGCGCAGCGCAAGCTGCTGTCGGAGGATCCCCGCGTTTTCATCTACGGGCAGGACATTGCCGATTTTGGCGGGGCGTTCAAGGCGACGAAGGGACTCGCCAGGGAATTTCCAGGGCGCGTGCTCGATTCACCGATCTCGGAGGACGCGCAGGTGGGCATGGCGATCGGCGCAGCCCTCGAGGGGATGCGTCCGATCATCGAGATGCAATTCGCGGATTTCTCGACGTGCGGCTACACGCAGATCGTGCAGCACGCGGCGACGATGTACTGGCGCACGAATGCGCCGTGCCCGATCGTCATCCGGCTGCCGAGCGGCGGCACTGCCGGCGCCGGGCCGTTTCACTCGCAGAGCCTCGAGGCCATCTACGCACATTACCCGGGGCTCGTGGTGATGACGCCGGCGACCGTGGAGGATGCGTACTCCATGCTGATCGAGGCGGTCGCGATTGATGACCCGGTGATCTTTTGCGAGCACAAGTATCTCTACTATCATCTAAAGGCCGACGCGCTGCCGACCGAGGCGCTCCCGACCGGAAAGGCCCGCGTGGCCAGGCCGGGTCGCGATGCCACGATCGTGGCCTACAGCGCGATGGTGCATGAAGCGGTCGCGAGTGCGGAGGAACTCGCGCTGGACGGATGGCAGATCGAGGTGATTGACCTCCGCAGCGTGAAGCCGCTGGACACGGACACGGTTCTCGGAAGCGTGGCGCGCACCGGCCGGCTGCTGGCGGTGGGCGAGGCGTTTCCGTGGGGTGGAGTGACCGCCGAGGTGATCGCCCGCGTGGCCACCGAGGGCTTCGGGATGCTCGATGCACCGCCGATGCGCCTCAACGCCAAAGACACCCCGGTTCCCTATCACCCGAACCTCTGGGGCACTCACCGTCCGACGGCGCGGGCCATCACCGCATCCATGCGCGAACTGCTCCGCGCCTGACATTTTTCCAATATGCCACGAATCCCAATCATCATGCCGCAGCTTGGCGAAAGCATCGCCGAGGCGACGATCGTCCATCTGCCATTCAAAGTGGGCGATGAAATCGAGGCCGACCAGGACGTGATCGAAGTCGAAACCCAGAAGGCTACGATGGGCGTCACCACTCCATGCCGAGGAAAAATAGCGGAGATCCTCGTCGAGCTTCAGCAGAGCTACCCGGTCGGCGCGGTGCTCGGCTACCTCGATGCGAGCGCGGAGGATGCGGCCCGGCTCGGCGTGAGCGCGTCTCCCGTGGATGCTGCCGCCCCGATTTCCGCCGGAAAAATGACAGCGCCCGCCGTGATCAAGCCGACCGTACATGGCCTGCCGGTGCCCGCTCACGCTGGGGGGATCGCATTCATGTCGCCGCGCATGAAGGCGCGCATGAACGAACTCGGCCTGCATTCCGCGGACCTTGCGGGCATCGCAGGCAGCGGGGCGGCGGGTCGCGTGACTGTCGAGGATCTCGAGGATTTTCTCTACCGACTCGACGAGCATCGCCAGACCAAGGCGTCGCCGATGCGCATCGCCATCGCCGATGCGATGCGGCGATCGTGGACGCGCCCGCTCGCCACCGTGGGCCGCCCGGTGCCGGTGGATGCGATGCTCAACCACCGCAAAAAGCAGAGCGCGAAACCCGGGCCTGCGCTCTACGCGCTCCGCGCACTTGCCATCGCGCTTGGCGAAAACAGCGCGCCCGCCGGGCGGCTCGTCGGCGGGAAGATCGTGCATCCCAAGTCCATTGACGTGGGCTTTGCAGTGGAGGCGGAGGATGGCGTGCTCGTCCCCGTGTTGCGCAGCGCCGACGAGATCCCGCTCGCGGAACTGCTGCCGAAATACGACGAACTTGTGGAACTTGCACGGGCACGCCGGCTGCCCGCAAGCGCGCAAGGCGCCAGCATCGCGACGGTGACAAACTACGGGACGTTCGGCCTCACGTGGGCCACCCCGATTCCGCTGCCCGAGCAGACGCTGGTGCTTGGCCTTGGCGCAGGACGCCCGGTGCCGAGTTGGGACAAGGAAAAGGGCGGGTTCGTGCCGGTAACGGAGGCCGGGCTGACGCTGAGCTTCGATCACCGCGTGCTGGATGGCGGTGCCGCCGGAAGGTTGCTCGCCCGGATCGTCGAGTTGTTGCAGGCGCCGGAAAAACTTTAGTCCCGAGCAGCGGGCTCCTCGAGCTTTGGCGTGGCTGGCTTTTCCGGCTGTCTCGTGCCACCCGGTTTCATCCACATCACGATTGCGACGAAGACAATGTTGCCCGCTGCTATGAGCATGAAGATGTTCCGGAGTTTCCGTGCCTTGGCGAGGGCTTCCGGGCTGTTGGGTTGGATGTCGTCCATCGGCATTCAGAGGCTGGCATAAAGCTCCGCGTAGCGCGGGGCAAGCAGGCTCCAGTCGTATTCGCCCACCGCCCATGCCGAGAGCGCATCCCGGTCGGCCGGACTCCGGTGCCCTGCCTGGAAAAATGAAACGAGCGCGCTCCGCACGCTTGCGCGAAGAGGTTCGCAGATGAACCCGCGTCCGCCACCGAGCGGGCCTGCCCACGGGGTTTCCGTCGTCGTGAGTGCGGGCGTCCCGACCTGGCAGGCTTCCAGCACGACGAGCCCGAAGTTTTCCGAGTGCGTTGGCAGGCAGAACAAATCCGCGCCTTGCAAAAGCGGCCATCGTTTGCCTCCCCAAACCGCTCCGTGCCACTCGACGCGTGGGAGCAGCGCGGCGTTATTTTCCGCGAATGCGCGGCATTTCGCGGCGTATCCCGGCTGCTCCTCGGGGCCGACGATGATGAGGCGGGTTCGTGGCGGGATGGTTCCGTGAAGGTCGGCGAGCGCACCGAGCAGCAGATCGAGCCCCTTCTTTTCGTGAATGCGCGAGAGGAAGAGCAGCACTGTCTCATCCCCGCCCCATCCCAGCGCGGTGCGCGCGGCCGAATAGTCCGGACGCGCACTGCCCGTGAGGCCGAGCGGCAGTGCGGAGATCCGGTTTGCTGGAAGAAAGCGGCGCAGCCTCGATGCCTCGGTGTCCGCGGTGGCCAGGATGCATGCTGCGCGATTCACCCATCGTTTTTCGACGAGGTGCCAGTAGGGCAGCTTCTTCCACCGCTTGTGGCGTATTGCCCACGGCTCGAGCATTCCGTGCGGGCTGACGACGAACGGGACACCGTCCTTCACACAGTTGCGCGCAATCGTTGGAAAAGCAGGCTGCCACAGTCCGTGGAAATGCACCACGTGCGGACGGATGCCGCGGGGCGGATTCAGCGCGACCTGGTGGCCCGCTGATTCGAGCGCCGCGCCAAGGCTTGAAATTGCGGCGTCAAGGCCGCCAGCCTTTTGCGCCGGGGGTGGCTCATGAAAGTGGATCACCATCGGTCGTTACATCGTTTGCCGGTAAAGTGCCTCGTATCGTGCGGCCATCATGTCGAAGGAAAATTGCGACACTGCGAGCTGGTGGGCATTCACGCCAAGTTCCGAGAGGCGTCCGGAATCAGCCAGGATCGAGGCCCATGCTTCATCGTCGCCGATTGCGATGGAATTCGAGCTGTCCAGAAACGGCATCTCGGCGAGGAGGTTTGGCGTGATCGCGCAGGGCAACCCGGCGCTGAGTGCCTCGAGAATCGCGAGCGGCAGTCCCTCGAACTCCGCTGTGTGGAGAAAAACGTCCGCTGCAAAAAGGAAGTCGCGCACGTTGCTCTGCCAGCCGAGGCGACGGACAAAACCACCAAGCTTGCGCCTGGCGACGCGGGCATCCCACTCGCTGGAGAGTCCGCCGTCGCCGACCCAAAGAAACTGCGCGCCTGGCAATCGCGCGTGGATTTTCTCCGCGAGATCGAGAAACACGAGCGGCCGTTTCTGAGGCACGAGCCGCCCGACAGCGGCGATCAGCAACGTGGAGTGATCGAGATCGAGTTCCGCGCGCTTCGATTCGCGTGCGGCGGCGCGCAGCGAGAGGTCGTAGAGTTCGACGCCATTGGGAATCGCGTGGATGCGCGGCTGCTCGCCGAGGAAGTCACGCAAGTCCCGCGCGCGTTGCTCCAGCACGCAGACGAGCGGGAAGCGGCATGTGGTCAGCGCGCGGCGTGCGACCCAGTCGCGCACAGGTGCGAAGACGGCGCGGAGCTGGCGCGCGTTTTGTGTAAGGTGGATCGTCGCAAGGCCTGGCACGCCGGTGAGTGTCGCGGCATGCAGAAGATCGAGGCCGTCCTCGAGATTTTGCTTGTTGATGTGGATGAAGTCGGGCCGCTGTGCCGTCCACTCGCCTGCGATGCGGCGTGCGCCTGAACGGTTGAGGAAGCTTGCGATGCAGCGGGTGCGATGGTCGTAGGTGTTCGTGTAATCGCTTCGCAGGACGGGGCCGATTGGCGCGAAGTGAGCGCATAATTCATCCATGCGCGGATGGGAGGACGCCCAAAGCGTGACCTCATGCCCCCGGGCGGCAAGAGCGCGCGCGAGGTAGAGCAGGTAAAGCTCCCCGCCCCCGCGGGAACCGCTGCTGCTGCTGGCGAGAAGGATTTTCATGGCAGCACCGCCTGCAACGCACGCATCCATTTTTCGGCGCCGCGCTCGGGCGTCCACTCCGCGGCGAGTGTGCGCGAGTGTGCGCCGAGCTGGGAGGCCAGGGCGCTGTCGTGGATGAATGGGCGCATTTTTTCCGCGAGGTCGGTGACGTTGCCTGCGGCGAATGTGTATCCGTTCCTGCCCGCTTGCACGAGGTCGTGGCCGGCACCGACCTGGTCACTGACGAGGATCGGCAGTCCCGCGCCGAGCGCCTGGTTCACGACCACGCCCCATCCGTCGTAGCGGCTCGGCAGGACGAAGACGTCGGCCTGTGCGAAGAATTGAGGCAGGGCATCCGGGGCCTGGAAGCCCGCGTAGCGCACGCGTGCGCGGACATTTTCGGGAAGCGCGGCGAGCATCGCCGGCAGTTCAGCCTCGCGACCGACGAGGAGAAGACGCGGGTTTCCCGGCAGTCGCGCAAATGCGGCGAGCAGTGTGTCGAGGCCTTTGCGGGCGATCATCTGCCCGCAGAAAAGATACGTCGTCACTTCCGCCACGCTCGCGTGTTGCGCATCGAGGAAAGGTGCGAGCGCGCAGTGGTAGGGGATGTTGAACACCGGCACGCCGGGGAAACGCGCCGCATACTCGCGCTCCGCCCATGTGCCGATTGCCGCGATCCCGGCAGCGCGTTTGAGGGGTGCTGCCAATATGTCGTGCCGCGCAGAGCGTGGGCCGGGCTTTTCTCCCCAGAACATCCAGCGAGCGCGTCGCAGCCTCACCCTCATGAGCCATTGTGCGGTGAGTGACATGAGCGTGTTGCAGACGACCAGATCGAAATCGTCCGCGCGCGGAAGCCGCCAGTTCACATGCACCCGTGCGTGCCCGAGGGAGAACCAGAATCCGGGAAGGTGGCTTTCGTATTCCGCGAGCGGCTTTTCAGGCCAGGGCGAGTCGGGCGCGGATTTTTCCATGTACATCACTCGCAGATCCAGTTCCGGGCGGGCCGCGAGCGCGGCGAAAAGATCGCGCTGGTACGGCGAGGGGACGACACTGACAAATGCGATGCGCAGCGGTTTGCTCACGGTTGCGGAGGGGTGGGCGGCATTGGGCGTCGCGGCATGGGGCGGCCCGGCTTGCGCCGGGTGAGGACTTTTCTGGCGCCTTTCACCAGGAACACCCCAGCCATGATCCCGGCGGCGGGCGTGAGGAGCGCGGTGGCAAGCACCATGATCGAGCGCATCGTGATCACGACGGCGAAGAATCCGGATGCGTAGATGAGGATTCCGAGTTCCGAATTGCGCGGGGAGGCGAGGCGGTTCCACCACCCGGCAAGGCACCCGAGAACCAAAGCGTATGCGCCCACGCCAATCAAGCCGCCGGACATGTACCCCTCGCCGGCGAATGTGCATGAAATGGTGAGGCCCTTCATCTCGAACACATCCCCCTCGAGGCTGACGGAAAGCCCTGTCGGCTTGCCGCTCCAGATGGCCCGCGGAATCGGGCGCACGATCGCGATGTAGGGAACCTCCAACCCAAGATAAGGATGACGGTCTGGAAAAAACATCGCGATTTTTGCAATCGCGAGAAGGTTGTCGTCCACAAAAACGGCCGCGGACTGCCGATTGACCACTTCCTTGTAATCGCCCGCCCACCAACGCTGGAAACCCACTGTCCGCATTGCCAGCATCGTGCGGGTGGAGAGGAGGATCGCCGCTGCGCATGCCGCGCAGACGAAGAGAACCTGCCGGTGGCGCTCCTTTGGAGTGGCGAAGGCAAACGCGATCATGAACGTGACCAGGTATGCGCCGAGAAGACTCCGCGTGCCGGTGGTGAATGCGTAAAAGAGCGTCCACGCGAACCCCGCGGCGGTTGTCACGATCGCGAAGGCGGAGAACCGTTCGCGCCGTGCAAAGACGAGCGCCGTGAGAGGCGGTATGAAGTAGAGGAGCAGCGCGAGTTCATTGATGAGGGCTTTCCAGTCGCCAAAGCGCCCGCGGCCCCACGGCTGCTCGAACCGCGGGCGGGTCATGAAATCGAGCATCTTCGGGATGTCGAAACTGACGCCGAGCAGCATGTGGAGGAAGCCGAGGAAAAATGATGCCCAGAAAAGCCCCAGGAGAAGGCCGGCGGGAACATCGCGCGTCATCACCTGCTCGAATGGCTGCTTTATATTCCACACGAAGTGGCGGCCGATCAGGATGCCCGCGATGGCGACCACCACGGCCCAGATTGCATTGTAGGTCACGCCCGCGTGTGGCATGGCGCCGTCGAAAAACGGCTGTGGAAATAGAAACTCGTAAAGCGTGAGGTAGTAAAACGCCAGGGTGCCCACGAGATCGGCGCGCACCAGATTCCGCATCCCGCTGCGCGCCTCGAATGCAAAGCACAGCAGAAGTGAGATGCCCACGCCCTTTGCCGCGATGCCGGCGAGTGCTGAAGACAGTTGGCCCGCGCCGCCGCTCGCGAGGGCGAAGGCCGTGACGGTC
Source organism: Prosthecobacter debontii (assembly GCA_945861385.1). GTDB lineage: Bacteria > Verrucomicrobiota > Verrucomicrobiia > Chthoniobacterales > Chthoniobacteraceae > SXWH01. The sequence goes on along the minus strand of CAMAUI010000002.1, from coordinate 65,609 downwards.
AGCCCCACGATCGCCGCAATCGTCGCGTCAATTCGCGGGCGCGGCGGCTTCCATTCGGATGGTGCAGTTGTCCGGTGGGGCTGTGTCGGTGGCGGAGTGCGTGATCGCTTCGGTGCTGGACGCGGAAAGATGTTCATCGGTGCAGGGCGGCCTCGCTTTCAGCAATAATGGCGCGCGCTCCCTGCGTCCATGTGAAGTTGTCCGGGGTCCGGCGCGGATTTGCAGCCCACCATTCCAGTTCCGTGGCGAGGGCGCGGGCATCGCCCGTCGGGACGATGCTTCCGTTGTCGCGATGGCGGATGAGGTCCGCGCCGCCTGTGCGATCACTCACAATGCACGGGCAGCCGCAATTGAGCGCCTGGGGGATCACCAGGCCAAAGCCTTCCTCGAGCGACGGCAGCACGAGCACGCTGCTCTGGCGCATCCGTTGGGCGAGATCTCGCTGGGGCAGGGGACCGGCGAATGTGAGTGGTGTCGCGCCTTTGTAAGTCGCGAAATCATGCGAGCTCTCCGCCAGCCGCGCGCCGGTGAAATCCATTTTCCAATCTGCGTGTCCGGCGATCGTAAGCGCGTCCAGCAATGTCCGGAGTCCTTTGCGCAGGCTGATCTGGCCGCCGAACAGGATGCGGAAGCCATCCGCCGGCGGCTCGCCCTCGCGATGGAACACCGGTTCGCCTGTGTCCGCACCATAGGGCGCGAGCCATACCCGGTCGCGCGGGATGCCGAGCGTGAGAAGCTGGTCGCGGACGATGCTGCTCGCCACGCAGTGGAAATCAGCGAGCGCGTATTCCTCATCCTCCCGCTCGAAATAAGCAGCGTCGTAGGGGCAATGATGCTCAAGCTGCAATCCGACGCGGGTGTACTCCGGACGCATGATTTCAACCCACGTGCGCGCCGGGCCGGTGGCGTGATTGAGCACCGTGCGTATGCCAATTTTTCGCGCGGCGCGAAATGTATGGAGTGCCTGGCCGGGCATCGCATGAATGAAGTCGCAGTGTTCGAGATGCGCGCCGACCCAGCGGTCGAAGCCCCGGTCCTGCCACAGAAACAGCGAGCGCGAGGCCGGGCGGAGGCTGGCGGGCGCGTATTTTAGCAGGGCGTAAACGATGTTTGTCCGCAGGCTGTGGCATCGGAGCGTCGCGGATTCCGGGGCGTGGAGTTTCCATGCGGGATAGCCGGAGTAGTAGCAGGCGAGAGCGCCTTCCGCTGCGATCGCGCGGGCCGTCGGCCACATGTGGCAGGAATTGGTTGCGGAGATGCTGATCTTCACGTTGTGGAGTGCGCGGGGTGGGATGTGCCGAAGTCACGATTCCATTTTCCGCTGTCGTCGTGTGGAGAGCGCACGAGGCGCATCCACGCCTTGTACTGTGCCCACGGGAGCGGTGCGCGGTTGCGGAGGCATGCTGCGATGCCGTGCAGGGCCTGCCGCCACCACTGGGGCTCACGCAGGGCCCAGCCGCGCTTCAAAGCGTAACCGAACTGGCGGCACGCGCGGAACGCAGCCACGATCGGCATTGCCGGCAGCGGGCAGTGGAGCACCACGCTCCAGAATTCGTTGCGCGCATGGCGGTGGTGGGTGCGGCATTCATCGCGCTGCACGGCGGTGAAGTGATGGCGGATGTGGATCACCGGCTCGAATCGAACCTGCCAGCCTGCCGCGCAGCAACGCAGCGCGAAGTCGGGCTCCTCGTATGCGTGGACGAACCGGTCCTCGTAGCCGCCGAGTGCGATGAACGCCGCGCGGCGGATCGCCGCGCCGCTGTTCGCGTAGCTGCCAATGAACTGCGCGGGGCCGAAGCTGCCCTGACCGAGCGACTGCGGGCGCTCATCCGTCCGTTGCGGAAACTCCGCCACCGCGAGCTGCTCGTTTTTTTCAAAAACGGAACGGATGCGCGCGATCGCATCGGCCTCGATCGGATGGCTGTCGTCATCGAGACTCAGGAAAATTTCGCAGTCAGTCGCGCGGCCCATCACATTTCGTGACGGCACGGAGCCGCGCCCCGGCGTGTGCTCGAACAGCCGGGCGCGCGGATGGTTCGCACGCACCCATGCGGCGGTGCCGTCCGTGCAGCCGTCGGCCACGAGGAGCAATTCGTCGGGCTGAGGATCGAGCGCGGCGACGTGAGCAAGAGTGCGCTCCAGTTCCACGCGACGGTTGTGCGTGGTGATGCAGATGGCGACGCGGAGCATGTGGGCTTGGGCGCGCATTTAAGCCAGCCGCATGCCATTGGGGAAGCGCGGAGCCACAGGCTTTTCATCTTCCGGTGCTGGATCATCCATGTCGTGTGGTGCAACACTCCCGGCATGCGCCTCCTCATTCTCGCCTTGCTCACCGCCACTGCTGCCGCGGAACCGGCGACCATCCGGGTTTTTGTCGCGCTTGCCGACAACCAGACCCAGGGAATTCTTCCGGTACCCGCAAAGATCGGAAACGGGAACGACGCGCCGAACAATCTGTACTGGGGTTGCTCGGATGCGTTGCCACCGGTGTTCAAGGCGAGCGGTGACTGGAAGCTGATTTCGACCGGCAAAGGCGGGAAGGACGCTGTGATCGAGCGGGTCACATTCCTGCACAAAAGCGGAAAATGGCGCATGGTCGCCGACGCTTATCGCGGCGCAGCGATTCGCGAATGCATCGGGGATTTTCTCGCGGCGCTCGGGAGCGAAGTGCCGGTCGCTGAGTTTCCGCTCGCCGCCTACATCGGCCATTGTGGCCTGATGGAGTTTTCGCCGCCGCCCGAATCCATCGCACGGCGCGGCACCGGTCGCGATGCGATAGTGCTCTGCTGCAAAAGCCGCGGTTACTTCGCTGCTCATCTCGAAGCCGTGAATGCGAGGCCGCGCCTGCTGTCTACACAGCTCATGTATCCGGGTGGCTTTCTGCTTCGCGCCGCGCTGGATGGCTGGATGCTCGGTGAAAGCAGCGGGCAAATCCGCCAGCGCGCTGCTTCAGCGTACGCGCGCAACCAGACAATCCCAGTGAAGGCCGCCGCGGGCGTGTTCGCGGATCTGGGCGGTGCGCGGCAAACCGACGAAGCAGGCAGGCCACCGGGACGGTGAGCTTGAGCGAATGGGGCTCCGCGCGTCGTGGTAACTACGGTTCTTGAGGAGGGTTATCCGTCTTCGAGGGAGGAGGGGTGCTGCGTTTGACGAGAATGCCATCCTGTGTCCGAATCCATGAACCGGATTCGCCTGCGCGGCGGCGTGGTTTTTTGAGTCCGCTGTTTCGTTCTTCAGGGCTTCTGAAATCGGGATCATGCCACCCACAATGCTCGCAGCGCCAAGGCCAGATGCAGCGTTTAATGGCTGAAGATATCAAGCAGATTGCCCAGACTCCGAGGGTTACCAGCGTCAGGAAAATATGCAGTTTCCAATCGAAACGAGCCCGGACGAACTGCTGGGTGTGATTACACCTCGGACAAAATGCTCTGATACTACGGTTCCGCACTGAAGGGATGATGCAGGTGACGAAAGTGGACGGGAAGGAAAAGTTACACATTTCTCATGTGGGCGAATAGATTCTGAACACCCCAACCTGGCAGCAAAACTTTTCTCCCGAGCGATCTCCTTGGGGCAAACTGGAAGCGGGTCAGAGCATGCTCCTGGTTTTTGCCAGGTGATGCCGGGTTTCAGAAAAGGAGTCAGTGCAGGGCAAAGCGCAGGCCCGGTCGCCCGCCCAGCTCGGATGCCCGGAAAATAGCCCTTTGCCATCCCGGCATAATGCCATAGGATAAATCCTGTGAACGCAGTCCGCACCAACATCGCGCTTCGGATTGTCGCCACCGCTGTCATGCTCTGTGCGTGGGTGGTGCTCTCGAACCACTGTGCCTTGTCGGCGGTCTTCGCGGTGAAATCCGCTTCCGTTGCCACTGTGGAGCCGGGGTGCTGCAAGAACCAGCCGCAGCCCGGCGACCACGACGGATCATGCCCGCAATTGCCGCAGGGCTGCTGCAAAACGCTGAAGGTTGCGATGCCTGATGCGATGAAAATTGCCCACGCATCGCTGGCGCTTGTTGATCCGAATGTGGCGGCGTGGATCGTGGATTTCACAGTCCTTCTGACCGGGGAATGCAGCGCCGCGACCGACCCGGGCCCGCCACCGGATGTGCCCGGGTTTGCCTGGTTGGTATTGAACCAGAGCCTTCTTTCCCACGCGCCGCCCTCCATCGAGTAGCAGCGCGGTCTCCGCCATCGGCTGGAGCTTTCAATCGCGCTGCCATGCGTTCCCTGCCTGCCTGTTTGCAGTGGAGGCGCATGTTCGATTTCTCCAGGCCGCGTGCCGCCCGTACGCGCGGCGTGATGTCACTCCAAGGCCGCGCGGGCATTTGAATCTCACAAACATTTACACACATGAAAACGCCCATCGTCATCCTGATCACGCTTGCCTTCGCCGTGCCGGCGACGTGGCTCACCACGCGGCATCTCGCCGCACCCGCCGCTCCCGCGCGCAAGCCGCTCTTTTACCAAAGCTCGATGCACCCGTGGGTGAAGTCCGACAAGCCCGGCCGCTGCACGATTTGCGGCATGGAACTGTCACCCGTTTACGAGGGCGACGCAGGCTTCGACGTGAACTCCCCGCTCATCACGCTCGGAAAAAGCGGCGTCACCGTGACCGGCATCGAAACCGCGCCGGTGGTGAAAAAGACCATCCGGCGCACGATCCGCGTCGCCGGGATGATAGACGACGACGACAGCGCGCACCGCCGCCTCAGTGCGACGGCGGATGGGCGTGTCGAGAAGCTCTTCGTGAATTTTGTCGGTGCCGAGGTCATCGCCGGCCAGCCGCTCGCCACGCTCTACAGCCCATCGCTGAGGACAAAAATCGCCGAGTATCAGTCTGTCGTGCAGCAGCCCGCGTCGCCGCAGCGCGAGCAATTACTCGCCGGACTCCGCGAGCGACTGCTGCGCGCCGGCATTTCCGCCGCGGAGATTGACGCTGCTGGCGGCAAACTGCCGGAGGAGCTGAAAGTCCTCGCGCCCATCACCGGCACCGTCGTCGCGCGCAATGTGTACGAAGGCCAGTACGTGAAGGAGGGGGATATGCTGTTCGAGGTCGCGGACTTTTCGAAGATGTGGTTCGTCTTCGACGCCTACGAACGCGACCTGCCGTGGATTCGCATGGGTGCCGAAGTGGAAGTCACCACACCCGCGCTGCCGGGCCGCGTGCTGCGTGCGCCGGTCGCGTTCATTGATCCGAATCTCAACATGGAGACGCGCAGCGCGAAAGTGCGCGTCGTCCTCGATAACGCGCCGACGAACGAACCCGGCAAGCACCGCCACGAACTGCTGCACAAGCTTTATGCCGAGGGCCGCATCACTGCCGAGACCGCGCCGACGCTCACCGCCCCGCGCGCCGCCGTGCTGTGGCCCGCGGGCCGTCCGCTCGTGTACGTGGAGAAAAGTGCGGGCGTGTACGAGCCGCGCGACGTGCAGGTCGGCGTCGCGGGCGATGATGTCTGGGAAATCGCGGGCGGCCTCCGCGAGAACGAGCGCATCGTGACCGCCGGCAATCTGCTTCTCGACGGGCAGTCGCAAATCAACCACCCCGCCGAGCCGCCAAAGCCCGCGCTCACCGACGCGCAGCGAAAAGCCGCGCTCGATTTCTTCACCGCGCTCAATGCGCTCTCGCAGTCGCTTGCAGCCGACAAGCCCGCCGACTTCCGTGCAGCCGCCGCAAAGGTCGCCGCACCCGCCGCCGCGCTGCGCCCGGCCTTCGGAGACCGCGCCGAAAAGCTCGCCGCCCTCGCAAAGCTCCCCGACGCCGCCGCGCTGTCGGAACAACGCGCCGCCTTCTACCCGCTCAGCGAAGCCGCCGCCGAATTTGCCCTGGCCCTGCGTCGCGAGTCCTCCGGCCTTGACGCCGTGCGCGTCTTCGCGTGCGACATGGCGAAGGGAAACGTGCCAAGCGCGCCGAAAGAGCGCGGCCACTGGATCCAGTTCGAAGCCGACCTGAGAAACCCGTGGTGGGGCGCCGAGATGCTCGAGTGTGGAGCGGAGGTGCGCCCGTGAAGGTCGCCCATGAGCGCCCCACTCCAAAAGCTCGCGCCACTTATACGCTGCCATGATTCCCACGCTCATCGAATGGTCCCTCCGCAATCGCTTCCTTGTCGGCTGCGGGACGCTGTTGCTCATCGCGCTCGGAATCTTCGAGGTGCGCCGCGCGCCGGTGGATGCCATCCCCGACCTGAGCGAAAATCAGGTTATCGTCTTCGCCGACTGGCCAGGCCGCGCTCCGCGTGAGGTCGAGGATCAGGTGACGTATCCGCTCTCGACGCAGCTCCAGGGCCTCGCAGGCGTGAAGGCCGTCCGTGCGCAGAGCATGTTCGGCTTTTCGTTGCTCACCGTGATTTTCCGCGACGACGTGGACAATTATTTCGCCCGTTCGCGCGTGCTCGAGCGGCTCAACTCCATCGGCGACTCGCTGCCTCCCGGCGTCTCGCCGAAGCTCGGCCCGGACGCGAGCGGCCTTGGATGGGTGTATCAATACTACTTGGATGTGGATCCCGCGCAGGGCACCTACGACCTCGGGCGCCTGCGTGCGGAGCAGGATTTTTTCATCCGCTACGCGCTGCAAAGCGTGCCCGGCGTCGCGGAGGTTGCGAGTGTCGGGGGTTTCGTGCGGCAGTGGCAGATCGAGGTGTCATCTTTGAAAATGAAAGCCGCTGGCGTCTCGCTCGACGAAGTCATGGCCGCGGTCGGCGAGAGCAATCTCAACGTCGGCGGAAAGGTCATCGAGGAAAACGGCATGGAGTTCGTCGTGCGTGGGCTGGGCTTGGTGAAAAGCGCCGCCGATCTCGAAAATGTCGTCCTCCGCGAGCGCGAAGGCACGCCCATCTACCTGCGCGATGTCGCGCGCATCGGGATCGGCGGCGATTTCCGCCGCGGCGCGCTCGATGTGAACGGACACGAAGTCGTCGGCGGCGTCGTCGTGATGCGCACTGGCGAAAACGCGCACGCCGTCATCAAGGCAGTGAAAGAGGAAATCGCCCGCATCGCGCCGGGCCTCCCGGCGGGCGTCAGCATCAAGCCTTTCTATGACCGCAGCGAGTTGATTGACCGCACCATTGGCACGCTCAAGCACGCGCTCATCGAGGAGGTCATCCTCGTCACCCTCGCGCATATCATCTTCCTGTTCCATTTCCGCAGCATCCTGATCGTTACTTTTCCGCTGCCGGTGAGCATCCTTATCGCGTTTGTGATGATGCGGCAGTTTGGCATCACGTCGAACATCATGTCGCTCGCCGGTATCGCCATTGCCATCGGCGTTCTTGTGGATGCGGCCATCGTCATCACGGAAAATGTCATCCGGCACTGCGAGGAGGCGGAGCTGGAAAAGGCGCGATGCGCCGCTGCCCCGGGTGGAGCACGCGACTCGCGTGCAGTTTGCGGCGACGGGCCGCAAACGCCGCAGGCAGGCTCGCAAGCGGAGTGCGCTGCCGGGACTCGGGAGGCTTCTGGCGATGCCACCTCTCCCGTAGTGTTCCCGGCGAGTCGCGTGCTCCACCCGGACGCTGCGCGCCTCACCGCTGCCGAGACTTGGGAGGTCACCTTGCGCGCCGCGAAGCAAGTGGGCCGCCCGATCTTCTTCGCGATGGCGATCATCATCCTGGCGTTCGTGCCGGTGTTCGCGCTCGAAGGGCAGGAGGGAAAATTGTTCCACCCGCTCGCATTCACAAAGACCTTCGCGATGATCGCCTCGACGCTGCTCGCCGTGACCATCGTGCCGGTGTTGTGCGCGCTGCTCGTGCGTGGGCCGTTCCATCGCGAGGAAAACAACTGGGTCATGCGGGTGCTGCTCCGCATTTACGATCCCGTGCTCGATTGGGCGCTGCGGTGGCGCAAGACCGTCCTCGCCCTTGCCGCGCTGCTTCTCGCGATGGCGCTCACGCTCGCGCTCGGTCTGCCGCGCGCGGTGCTTGCGAGGCTTGATGCTTTTCCAAAAGCGCAGAGTGCGCTCAGCGGAATCGGCGGTGAATTCATGCCGCCGCTCGACGAGGGCAGCTTGCTTTTCATGCCGGTGTTCATCCCCACGACGAGCCTCACGGAGGTAAAGCGCGTGATGTCGTGGCAGGATCGCGTCATCGCCGAGGTGCCCGAGGTGCTGAGCGTCGGCGGCAAGCTGGGGCGCGCGGACACCGCGACCGACCCGGCACCCGTCGAGATGGTCGAGACGACCATTATGCTGAAACCGCAAGTGCAATGGCGTGCAGGTATGACGCTGGCGAAGCTGCAAGCCGAGCTGACCGAAAAGCTCGCGCAGGTTCCCGGCTACGTGCCCGGTGCGTTTTTACAACCGATCGAGAACCGCCGCCTCATGCTGGCCACCGGCATCCGCGCGCAACTCGGCGTGAAGATCCTCGGCGACGACCTCGACACGCTTTCGCGGCTCACGTTTGAGGTTGAGCGCGCGATCCAACAGGTGCCCGGGGCAGCGGGTGTCTCGCCGCTGCGCGTGCAGGGAAAACCGTATCTCGAAATCGAAATTGATCGCGAAGCCGCCGGGCGTTTCGGTCTGCGCGCGGAGCAACTTTTCGCCGCGGTTGAGGCCGGCCTTGGCGGGCGAATCGTGGCGACGACCATCGAGGGAAGGAAGCGCATCCCCATCCAAGTGCGGCTCGCCCGGGAGGAGCGCGACGATATCGAGCGCCTCGGCTCGATCCTTGTCTCCACACCCGGCGGAAAGCACATCCCGCTCGCCCAGGTGGCGACCATCAAGCGCACGAGCGGGCCGAATGAAATCCAGAGCGAGAATGGGCGGCTGAAAAGTTACGTGCAGGCGAACGTGCAGGGCCGGGACCTCGCCGGCTTCGTCGCGGAGGTGAAGGAGCGCGTCGGCAAAATCCCGCTTCCGCCGGGAGTGAAATTCGAGTTTGCAGGCGAATACGAAAACCAGATTCGCCTCATCGAGACCATGTGGCTTGTCGTGCCTTGCGTGCTTACGGTGATTTTCCTGCTGCTCTACATTGTGTACGGCAGCGTGAAGGAGGCCGCTCACGTCATTCTCGCCGTGCCATTCGCGCTCACGGGTGGCGTGTTCTTGCAATGGGCGCTCGGCTACAACTTCAGCGCCGCCGTCGCCGTCGGCTACATCGCGCTCTTCGGCACCGCGATCCAGACGGGTGTGGTGATGGTTGTATATCTCGAGGAGGCGGTGGAGCGCGCGCGCCGATCTTGTCGCCGCCATCAAGGAAGGCGCGCGTCTCCGTCTTCGCCCAAAGGTGATGACCGTCGCCACCATCGTCGCAAGCCTGCTGCCGATCATGTGGAGCACGCGCACGGGCGCTGAAGTGATGAAGCCCCTTGCCACGCCGGTCATCGGCGGAATGATTTCCAGCCTCATCCACATTCTCATCGTCACGCCGGTGATTTTCCTGTGGCTGAGGACCGGGGAGATGGAGCGCGCGAAATCGCCGCGCGCTCCGGAATGATTCCGATCAGCGCAGTCGCAGCCTTTCCACTTGGCGAGCCTTGCATGCGCTGCTACGGGGCTCTCATGCGCGATGAATCGGACAAAATCCAGCGGCAGCCGCCCTCTGTTCGTCCAGACGCTGGCGGGCGCAAGTGCAAATTCCTTGCGGTGAAACTCCGGCTCTTTTTGTCATCGCTGCTCCTCGCCAGCGCCTGCCAGCCGGTTTTCGCGCAGCAGGTGCAATGGGCATCGAAAGTGATCGCGTTCTCCACCGAAGGCGAGAACCCCATCGCTCCCAAACAATATAGTGCGGTCAATGTTCTGGGCAGTCCCAGCGTCACCTCATCGTTTGGATTGAGCCCCGCCGCATGGAGTCCCGCCACGAAGGATGACTTGGCGGAAGAATTCATCCACGTCGGTTTTTCCCAGCCTGCAAACATCCAGCAGGTGCTGATTCACGAGAATTTCAGTCCGGGTGCAATCACGCTGGTTGACCTGATTGACGCAGGCGGCACGGCTCATCGGGTTTTCGAAAACAAGAATCCGCAGGCGGTGGGCAGTGTCGGGAGGATGTTGAGCGTCACGATGGATCGCACGCCCTACCTCGTGATGTCGGTCAAGGTCACACTCAACAGCAAGGCGGTTTCCGGATTCAATCAGATCGATGCCATCGGCATCGCCGATCACAAGGACAAGGTGCAGGTGAAAGTGAACCTTCCTCCCAATCTGCAGTCAGGTTTTGCGCGCGAGAACCTGGGGCCGAATATCAATTCCCCCACGAACGAGTTCAGCCCGTTGATTTCGCCGGATGGCAAGACGCTGTATTTCACCAGATCCAATCATCCCGACAACACCCCGCCGATCGAGTCGCAGGACGTCTGGTTTTCGGAGATCGGAGCCGGTGGAGTTTTCGGCCCGTGCAAACCGATGGGACTCCCGATCAACACCCCGGACAACAACTCCGTCGCCTCGATCCTGCCCGACAATAACTCATTGCTCGTGCTAAACGTTTACAAGCCCGACGGCTCGCTCGAGAAAGGCATCTCCATCGCACGCAGGGGAGCGGCTGGCTGGGACATGCCGAAGGCGGTGAGAATGGAAGATTTTTACAACGACAACCAGTATTCGGAGTACAGCCTCGCCCCCAGCGGGAAGGTGATGGTGGCAACTCTCCAGCGAAAGGATGGCTTTGGCAGCAAGGATCTGCACGTGTCTTTCCTCAAAGCCGACGGCTCATGGACGGAGCCGAGGAACATCGGCGCCGCATTGAATACCGCGGACAATGAAACCTCGCCATTCATCGCTGCGGACGGTGCGACCATGTATTTCAGCACTGCGGGACACCCGGGCTTTGGCCGCAACGACATGTTTGTCACGAGAAGACTGGATGACACCTGGCTCAACTGGTCACTGCCGGTCAACCTTGGCCCGGAATTGAACACGCCGAGGTGGGACGCCTATTACTCCATGCCCGCGAGCGGCACTTACGCCTATTGCGTGTCGGAAGAAAACAGCCTCGGTTCCACCGACATTTTCCGGATCAAGCTGCCCGATGCGCTTCGGCCCAAGCCCGTCGTCCTCGTGAGTGGCCGCACCCTTGACAAGAAAACCGGACTGCCCATCGCAGCCAGGATCGTTTGTGAAAATCTGGCGACCGGCGCCAAGCTTGGCACTGCTTTCAGCGACGCGAAGGATGGGCACTACACGATCGTTCTCCCCGGCGGAGCCAACTACGGCTTCCTCGCGGAAACACCCCGCTACGCCTCCGTGAGTGCAAACCTCAACCTGCCGGTGCTGGAGAAGTTCACCGAGATCAAAAAGGATCTCTATCTTGTCCCTCTTGAGAAAGGCGCAGTCATTCGCCTGAACAACATTTTCTTCGACACCAACAAAGCGGTTTTGAAACCGACCTCCTTTCCCGAGCTCGATCGCGTGGTCACGCTCATGAACCAACAGCCCACGCTCAAGATCGCGATCGCCGGGCATACCGACAGTGATGCGAGCGATGCATACAATCTCGAATTGAGCAGGAAAAGGGCGACTGCCGTCTCCGATTACCTGACCAAGCAGGGCGTGAATGCCGGCAGACTTTCTTCAAAGGGATTCGGCGAATCCATGCCGCAGGTTCCGAATACCACTGCTGAGAATAAGGCTGTGAACCGCAGGGTCGAATTCACCATCCTCGAACTGTAAAATTGAAGCGCAGCGGCTGCGGCTGTTCCGTGGCTGCGACGCCCTCGTCGTCCCGATACATCGGGATTTCCGCGGCGCCCCCGCCGCGTGTTTCGCAGCGCGGCTATTTTTTCCTGGCTGCCTCGTTCGCGAGGTTGAGGAGGTATTGTTCGACGAGTGCGCCGTATTCCTCCGGGTATTTTTCGCCGAGTGATTGCTGGATGGCTTCGCGGTCGCGGGGTGGGAGTCCGAGGAACCCGGCCTTTTTCAGTGCGGTTTCGCGGGCTTCGCGTTGGACGGCTTCCGGGGATCCCTGCTTGGGAGCACCCCCTCCCTGCGAAGGTTTGGCACTGGATTTCTGAGCGGGGCCACCACCTTGATCTTCGCCGGGTTGCTGACCCTGGCCCTGGCCCTGCCCCGGCATCTGACCCTGGCCTGGCATCTGCCCTGGCATCTGGCCTTGTCCCGGCATTGGGCTCTGGCCTGGCATCTGGCCCTGGCTTTGAGGCTGACTTGCGAGGCCCGCCTGTTCGGCAGCGGAGAGGCCCGCGGCTTGGGCAAGTTGCTGAGCTGCCTGCTGTGCGGATTGCTGGGCGCTGGCGTTCTGGCCCTGCATTGCCTGTGCGGCGGCATTGGAGAGCTGCTGTGCCGCCTGCTGTGCTGCTTGCTGTGCTGCGGGTGATGCCTGGCCCGCCTGAGCTGCGGCCTGGCCAGCTTGCATCGCTGCCTGCGCGAGCTGCTGCGAAGCTTGTTGCATGGTTTGTGAGGCCTGCTGCGATCCTGATTGCGCAGCCTGCGCCGCAGCCTGGGCCATTTGCTGGGCTTGCTGTGCGGCAGCGGCGGCTTGTTGCGCAGATTGCGCGGCCTGGGCGGCTTGTTCGCTGGGCTGCCCCGCTTGCGCGGCGGCTTGCTGTGCCTGCTGTGCGGCGGCGGCGGCTTGTTGGGCGGCTTGGGCGGCTTGCCCGGCTTGTTGTGCGGCCTGCTGCGCAGCTTGCTGCGCGGGCTGGCCCTCTTGCGCTGCCGCTTGCTCGGCGGCTTGGGCAGCTTGCCCGGCATTCTCCGCGGCTTGCTGGGCCTGTTGAGCGGCTTCGCCGGCTTGCTGTGCTGCGGCCTGGTTTCCCGCCTGCTGGGCCTGTTGCTGTGCAGCCTGCGCCTGCTGCGCGGCCTGTTGTGCGGCCTGAGCCGCTTGTTGGGCGGCTTGCGCGGCGTTTTGAGCGGCTTGCTGGCCCATCTGCCCGGCGGCTTGTTCGAGTTTTTTCTGCGCCTCATTCACCTGCTGTTGGGCCTGGGCGAGCTGGTTTGCGGCGGCTGCCATTTCCTCGGCATTTGCCGGTTTTTCACCGAGCAGTTCCTGGGCGGCATTGGCGAGCTGGTTCATGTGCTTCTGCGCCTCAAAAAGTTTTGCGAGGGCGAGTTGTTCGGCGGTTCGGGCTTTTGGGGCATCGGCCCTGGCGAGCTCGGTGGCGGCTGTTTTCATCGCGTTTCCCGCCTCGTTCATGGCTTCGGCGGCAGCGAGCAGCGAATCGGGGAATGTTGCCTTGAGGGTGTTTGCCTGCTGGGCGATGGCGGTCTGCTGGCTGGAGAGTTCGCGCAACGCTTCCGGAAGCTTCAAGGGGGTGAGGGCGGTTGCTTTTACGGTATCGAGTTCCAGCTTCTGCTCGGCTTGGATCAGCTTCGCGAGTTCGGCAAGCAAGGCCTGAGTTTGATCGAGCAGCTTCTGCGCGTTTTCGGCATTTGCGAGTTCCTTCGCGATTTGCTGGGCGGCCTGCGCGAGTTGCTGGGCGGCCTGCTGTGCGGCCTGGCGCCCGGCTGCCTGCTGGTTGCCGTTCAGTGCCTGCGCGGCGGCCTCCGCCCTGGCGGCTGCCTGCGCCATCGGGGCGTTTGCGGATGGCGCGATCTCGGCGGCGCGCTGCGCCATCTGCTCGGTGCGGCGGGCGAGCGCGGTCTGTTCCGCGCGGTCGGGTGCCGGGTTTTTGGCGATGGCGTCCTCCTGTCTGGCGAGATTTTCGACGGCGGCCTTGAGGCGCTGGAGATCCTCGATCTTGTTGCCGCCGGCGGCTGCGGCCAGTTCCGCTTCGTCGGCCCTTTTGCGGATTTCCATGTGAGCCAGCTGCAACTGCGCGATCGCGGCGTCCTGCTGCCGCTGAGCTGTGGGCGCGTTGGCATCCTGCATCGCGGCGCGTGCTTCCTGCATCCTGGTGGTTGCCTCGCGGATGGGAGTTGCCGCCTGCGGTATCGCCACGAGATCCTGCCCGAGGAAATCGCTGTTGGCGGCGAGATCGCCCTGTTTGTCCTCCATCTTCGCGAGGTTGGTTGCCTTGGCGGCCTGGTCTGCGTTGAAAAGTTCGCGCAATTCCTTGCTGGCGCTCATTTCGGCGCGGGGGAGTTTTCGAAATTCGGCCGGCATCGTTTTGTTGGGATCCGGGTCCAGCAGGCGTTCGGAGATCCACTTTTCAAAATTCGTCTCGGCGACCTCGCGTCCTGTCTCGGTTTTTAACTGCTGCTGCTGGCGGATGATGTCCGCCAACTGGCGCTCGGCCTGCCGCAATGCCGCCGCGCCTCGCTCCTGCGGGGTGATGGCGTGCGCGATCTTCCGGAGTTCGTCGCGGGTGACTTTCTCATCGGCGACCCCCTTGAAAAGCTTCCCGTCCTTCAGTGCGTCGGCCGCCTGCACCGCCCTGGGCAGCACGCGCTCGATCTGCTCGGCTCCGCCGTTGAAGCGCTGGGAGACATCCAGATTTTCCGGGTTTGCGGCGAATTTTCTCAGCTTCTCCCCGGAGACTTTCATCTCGTCGGCGATTGCCGTCTGTTCGCCGCGCTGGGTTTCGAGCTGCGCCTCCATCAGGGTCTCAAAATTTTCCGGCTTTGTGCCGGCGAGCATCCGGCCGAGTTCGATGCCGTTTTGGAGATTGCGGGCCTGGCGGTCTGCGAGGGCGTCGAGTTGGCGGGCGAGTTCCCGCGCCTCGTGGTTGCGTGCCTGTGCGGCAAGGATTCGCTGGATGGCGACGACGATTTGCTTTTGCGCGGAGTATGCGTCGGCGACGGTTTTTGCCGCTGCGCCGGGATCGTTGATCGCGCGCGCGCGCTGGAGGAGGTCAATGACCTGGCGCATTTCCGCGACGCTCAATTGCTCGATGCGCGCGCGGAGGGTTTTCACGGTTTGCACTTCGTCGCCGACGAGATTGTTGCGCTGATACTCGCCGAGCATGGCATCGAGGGCGGTGGCAAGCTGGCGTGTTTCCACGCTGAGCTGTTCCTGTTTCAGTTCGCTATCCCGGATGTTCTCGGACGGCAGCGGAGCCGGGAGTGCGGGATGGGAAAGGATGAGAGCCAGCAGACAGGCGAGTTTCGGCGTGTTCATGAGCGTATGGTGCGCGCATGATAGGCAGATTCGGGGGGATTGTCTTTGATAGAATTCCTTGAATTTGGCGGAAAACCGCGCGGGCTTTGAAACCCGGCGCGGCTTAGCATGGGAGGAGTTCCGCCCTGTGCTGGCTAAAAGGGAATGTCGTCCGGTTGCGCGTCGAGATCCGGATCGGCGGGAGGGCGCGGGGCCTGTGCGGGTGCGCGTCGGGCCGGGGGGGCGGCCTGGGCATCAGCGTATTCCGCCGTGGTTCCGCTGGCAGCCCCGCCGCCTTCGCGGGAGCCGAGGAACTCGAAGCTGTCCACGACAACCCGCAGCTTGCTCATCTTTTTCCCGGTCGTCTTGTCGTCCCACTGATCGAGCTTGAGCCGGCCTTCGATGAAAATCGGGCGGCCCTTTTTGAAATACTCGCCGATGATCTCGGCGGTGCGACCAAACGCTTCGAGGTCAATGAATGTGACTTCCTCGCGCTTCTCTCCGCCCTCGGGCGTGTAGGTGCGGTTCACGGCGATGCCGAAATTGGCGATCGCGGTGCCCTTGGGCGTGTACTTGATCTCGGGATCCCTCGTGAGGTTCCCCATGAGCATGACCTTGTTGAGATTTGGCATGGCGATGGTCGGTTATTGCATCTAGGCCGCTCTTGCGGGCCTCGGGATCCTCGGGGGCTTCGGCGCTTGCGGCTTGTCCGAGAGGCGGGCGTATTGGTGACGGTAGATGTCGTCGTCCATTTTGAATTTTGCCTTGAGCCGGTCGAGTGCGGCGGGTTCGGCGGCGAAGGCGATGGTCACGTAAAAGCCGCTGTCGAGTTTTCCGGCGACGTAGCTGAAGTGGCGGGTGTCCATTTTCTGGACGCTCTCCAGAGTGCAGCCTTCGGCGGCGATATCCTTCTCGATGCGGTCTATGATTTTCTGGGCTCCATCTTCCCTGCCCTTGATGTTGAGGACGAGGAGTCCTTCGTAACGGTGTTTGCTCATTTTTAGTTGGTGGTCTGGTTTTTGTTGTATCGGTTCATTGCGGCGGCGAGGCCGGTGCTTTGCGCAAACTCGATGGCTTCCGCAGCGCGGGCGACAGCGTCATCCAGCGTGGGGCGTTCCGCCAAGGCAAAACGTCCGAGGACATGGCCGGTCGCATCCCCAGGCTGCGCCGCACCGATGCCGATGCGGAGCCGCGGGACGTCGCGCGTGCCGAGGTGATCGAGCACGCTTTGGAGGCCGTTGTGTCCGCCGGCGCTGCCGCTTTCACGGATGCGCAGGCGGCCGAGCGGCAGTGCCATCTCATCGAGCACCACGAGCACCTGTGAGGGCTCGATTTTGTAAAAGTGCCCGATGGCGCTGACGCTGCCGCCGCTGAGGTTCATGAATGTTTGCGGTTTGCAGAAAATGAGATCACCCGTCGAGGCGACCTCCGCCTGCCACTTCTTCTGCATCCGGAAGGTGGCTCCCGCGCCGGCGGCCACACGGTCCAGGACCATGAAGCCGGCGTTGTGGCGCGTTTCCGCGTACTCGCGACCGGGATTGCCCAGGCCAACGATGAGACGGAATGGAGCCATTCATCCGGGAGGTTGTTATTTCTTCGAGTCCTTCGAATCCTTGCCTTCGGCGGCGGGGGCTTCGCCTTCGGGTTTCTTTTCCTTGAGGACTTCCGGCTCGGTCGGGGCGCCTTCCGCCGCTGGCTCGGGCTCGGCCTCGACGGTCGGGGCGACGCAGTGGAAAACGATGGCCTCGGGTGAGTTCCTCGTGATCACGCCCTCGGGGAGGGAGATCTGATTGACGTGGATCGAGTCGCCGATGTTCAGCGCGGCGACGTCCACGGTGATGGAGTCCGGGAGATCCTTGGGAAGGCACTCCACGTCGAGCGCACGGATGATTTGTTCGAGAAGGCCACCGGCGGATTTGACTCCAGCAGGCTCGCCGAAACCGAGTACGGGCACCGTCGTGTGCATTTTCTCGTCCTCCTTCAGCGCGTGGAAATCGAGGTGGACGATGTGGCGCTTCACCGGGTCGTGCTGCACATCCTGGACGAGCGCGAGCGTGCTCCTGCCGCCTTCGATCTCGAGGTTGACGAGGACGTGCTCGCCGGTGGATTTCCGGAGCGCGAGTTGGAGCGCGTGCGCATCGAGCTGGAGCGCCTGCGGTTCCTGGTGACGCCCGTAGATGATCGCGGGGACTTTGCCGGCTTTACGGATTGCCTTCGATGCGACGGTGCCGATTCCGCCGCGAGGTTCTGCTTTTAGGTTCAGTGTTTTGGCCATTGCTTTTGAGCTACTGCTTTTGTTGGTTTTTGTTGTGTGGTTAGGTTCCGGGGATTTCGAAAAGGGATGAGACGGATTCCTCGAGCGCGACGCGCTTGATGGCTTCACCGAGGAGCGGGGCGACGCAGAGTGGCGTGATTCGGAAGTCCACGCTTTCGCGCACCGGCACGCTGTTCGAGCAGACCAGTTCGGTGATCTCGGAGTTCTGCAGCCGCTGCACGCCGATGTCGCTGAGGACGGCATGGGACACGCAGGCCATGATCTCGGTGGCGCCGTGCTCCTTGAGGATCCTTGCAGCCGCAGTCAGTGTGCCCGCGGTCTCGGTGAGGTCGTCCACGAGGATGACCGTCCGGCCTTCCACTTCACCGATGATGCTGGTCGCCTCGACTTCCGTCGGGCTCGTGCGCTTTTTCGCGACGATGGCGAGGCCCGCTCCCAGCGCCTGCGAGTACGCGCTCGCCATTTTCAGACCGCCAACGTCCGGCGATACGACGACGGGGTTGTTGAGATTTTTCGACTGGAGGTACTTGATGATGACCGGGGCGGCGAAAAGGTGATCCACCGGGATGTCGAAAAACCCGGCCACCTGCTGCGCGTGCAGATCCATGGTGAGCACGCGATCCACGCCGGCGGCTGTGAGGAGATTTGCGACGAGTTTTGCGGTGATGGGCACGCGCGGCTGGTCTTTCCGGTCCTGCCGGGCGTAGCCGAAAAACGGGATCACCGCCGTGATGCGCGATGCGCTGGCGCGGCGCGCGGCGTCCACCATGATGAGGAGTTCCATCAGGTTTTGGTTTGTCGGGGGGCAGGTGGGCTGCACGAGGAAGACATCGCGTCCGCGGATGTTTTCATTGATCTTCACCATCGTCTCGCCATCGGGGAACGAGTCCACGGTCGCGTCGCCGAGCGGCAGGCGGCAGTAGTCGGCGATCCTGCGGGCCAGCTCGCGATGAGCTGAGCCGCTGAAGATTTTCATTTCGATTGGCGGTCGGTTTAGCATCCGGGAAAAGGGGCGCGACAGTAGCGGCGTCCCGGCGCTTGGCAACGGGATTTCACGGGGAAATCAGGGGCGGGATTTGGAGCGAAAACCGGGAGGTGTTGCGGGGATTATCAACCTGCCACAGCAGCCGGTTCCGGGTGTTTTCGCGGCGGGGGTAGCGATCGTCCGGGCTTCGGCTTTGGGCCAAACGTGAATTTCAGCGTCTTCCAAAGATCGCCGGGTTCCGGGGAAAGGCCGAGGGCGGCGCTGGGCTCGTAGCCGCAATGCACCATGCAGTTTTCGCAGCGGCTATCGCTGCCGTGACCGAGCTTCGACCAGTCGGTCCTTTCCAGGAGCGCGGCGTAGGTCGGGTAATGGCCGTCGGTCATGAGGTAGCACGGGCCTTTCCAGCCGCGGACGTTGCGGGTGGGGATGGCCCAGGCGCTGCACGGGAGTTCGCGGCGGCCGGCGAGGAATTCAAGGTAGCCTGGGGTGCCGAAGATCGGGAACATTTTCCCCCACTCGATGGCGCGGGCGAATTTCTCGCGAGTGGCTTCGCGGGTGAGGAAAAACTCCGCCGGATCACGCCCGAGGCGCGCAGCCATGTCGCGCTTCGCGGCGTCGTAGTCGTAGCCGGGGGAGATCGTGTGCCCGTCCACGCCGAGTGTGGCGAGGAAATGAAAAAGCTCCTCGATCTCGGCGGGATCGGTCTCGCGATAGACGGTGGTGTTGGTGGCGACCTGGTAGCCGAGGATTTTGGCCATGCGGATGGCGGCGATGCACTCGGCGAAGACGCCGGGCTTTTCGACGATGAGATCGTGCGTGGCTTGGAGCCCGTCGAGATGCACGTTCCAGAACAGGAGCGGGGAAGGGGAGATCGGTTGGACGGGACGGGCGACGGGTGACGAATGGCGGAGACTGTCCGCCTGCTCCTGCGTGATCAGTTTTTCCTCCAGCAATTGAGCCAGCCGCATTTCCACCCAGCCGGGCCTGCGTGCGCGCTCCGCGGCGAGATGGTCGCGCATTTTCGCCCGCATGCGGGTGCCGTTGGTGCAGATATAGACGATGCGTTTCTGCGCCTTGAGGCCGGAGACGAGTGCTTCGATCTGCGGATAAATGAGCGGCTCGCCGCCGCAGATGGAGACCATCGGCGCGTTGCATTCCGTGGCGGCAGCGAGGCAGTCTTCGAGTGGCATCACATCCTTGATGCTCGTGGAATACTCGCGGATGCGGCCGCAGCCGGTGCAGGTGAGGTTGCAGGTGTGGAGGGGTTCGAGCTGGAGGACGGTGGCGAATTTGCGCACGCCGCTGAGTTTTTTGCGGATGATGTGGGTGGCGATCTTGGCGGTGAGCGCGAGTGGGAAACGCATGTGCGGCGGTGATAGGGGCGTGGATGTGCTTCGGCAAGCGCGGTCTGGCAACGCCATGAACGCGAGCGTCCCGGTTGACAGTGCGGCGGCACCGCTGCTAGGTTCCGCGCGCTCAAACCGGCGGATCATGCTTCTTAACCGACCAGTCCTTGTCCTGAACCGGCTGTGGCAGGCGATCCACGTCTGCACAGCCCGCCGGGCGTTTTCGCTTCTCTGCCAGGGCCACGCGCAGGTGGTCCACACGGATGACGGGAGCTTTTCCACGCATGATTTCGATTCGTGGCGTGACATCAGCGAGCGGCAGCCTGATCCGCAGATGGTGCATACCTCCCGCTGGCGGATCCGGATTCCGCGCGTCATCGTCCTCATGTTCTTCGAGCGGATGCCGAGGCAGGAGGTGAAGTTCACGCGGCACAACATTTTCGAGCGCGACAAATGCGTGTGCCAGTACTGCGGCGGACACTTCGACCGGAAGGATCTCAACCTCGACCATGTCTTTCCCCGGGATCGCGGCGGCGCGATGACTTGGGAAAACATCGTGTGCTCGTGCATCCGCTGCAACACGCGCAAGGGCAACCGCACCCCGGATGAGGCCCGGATGAAGCTCATCCGCAAGCCCGAGCGCCCGAAATGGCGCCCGTTCGCGCATCTCACTTTCGGCGCCGAGGCCCACGAGAGCTGGAAGCATTTCGTGGATTTCGCCTACTGGAACGTCGAGCTGGGCGAATAGCCTGGCAGCGACTTGAGGGCCGGTGGCCCTGGCTGGCTATCGGGAGTCGTCGCGCGATGCCGGGCCGAACTTGAAGCTCATGCCGGGCATCTCGAAGATGGTCATCGCGCCGGCCGGCGTCCTGGTTTCCGGGGAGATTTGAAGGGGCCGTGGGGCGGGGTGCAGTTTTGATGCGAGGGCCATTCTCGGCGGTTCGGTCCTGGTGAGGGTTGTTGATTTTTCGGATGAAGCGGTCTGTTTTTCCGCAGGTGGAGCGGATGCAACGGCCGGGAGGGGGACGTTCCACGTCGTTTTCGCGAAGAGTTTACCGACCCTGGCGTTCACGATTTCGACGCTGGTGCCGACGCTTGTCATGTCGAAGAGCTGGACGAGGTCGCTGGAGCGCATGCGGACGCAGCCGTAACTGACGGGCTTTCCTATGCGGCGCTCGTCCGGGGTGCCGTGGATGTAGATGCAGCGGGTGTAGGCGCTGGCATTCTGGCTCTCGAGGCCTCGCAGGTGGAGGATGCGGGTGATGATGGGGTCGCGGCCGGGGGAGTTGATCTTG
Source organism: Prosthecobacter debontii (assembly GCA_945861385.1). Lineage (GTDB taxonomy): Bacteria > Verrucomicrobiota > Verrucomicrobiia > Chthoniobacterales > Chthoniobacteraceae > SXWH01. The sequence continues at coordinate 44,787 of CAMAUI010000002.1, read as the reverse complement.
CAGATTTCGCCGGTGCGATGGCCCGATTTGAAAACGGCACCGATCGGGGCGCCGTCACCGATTTTGCCAGCCACCTCCAATTTCCCCAGCGGCGTGCTGTAGGTGCCGCGGGTGTCGCCGAGGCCGTAGGCCGAGGTGGAAACGGGGTAGCTGGCGGTTTTCTCCCCGGAGTCGTCAAACACGTAGAGCCTTTGTTCGGGGATGCTGACGACGATTGCGGCGGCGGAAGCGGCGGCGGGGATGATGAAGCCGATGAGGCGGAGGAAGGATTGGAGTGTCGCCATCAAGCCGCGTTCGCTGTGCTGTGTGGAGTGGGCAGGCTGGTCATGAAACCACGGATTTTATGCGGAGAGTGCGTTCCCGGTGTCGCGCCACGGTGCGCGAAGCTGCGGGAACCACTGGGCAAATGAGCAGAGGGCGACGTAGGTGAAGCCGCTGGCAAAGAGGAAGAGGAATGGCACTGCGAACCAGTTTTGAACGATGACCTCGTTTGCGAGGAAATAGATGAAGTAGGCGGCAAAGGCGACCTCGATGAATGGGAGGATGTTTTTTGCCACGGAATATTTCGTCTTCTTCCAGCTCTGGGTCTTCGTTTTGATCCCGTACTTGGGTGTTCTGGTGAATTCGCCGGTGGCGCCGCTCATGCCTTGGAGGACGGCCCATGCGTTGTTGATGGCGAGGCCGATGGTGAGGCCGAGCAGGGCGGGCAGATAGAGTACTTCACGCCACCACGAGCGCGGGTAGAGTTCGCGTTGGGAAACGATGTAGAACACGACGGCGGGAAGCGAGCCGGTGATGAAGATCGGGATGTCGAGCAGGATCATCCGCAGCCACGCATACTGGCTGTCGGCTGTGATGCCGCCGGTGCTCGGGTGCATCAGGATGCAGATGCATGCGAGGAGCAGGAATGCGTAGTTTGAAGTGAGATGCACGGTGGCTTCGAGTTTCACCTTCAGCGGAAGCTCGGCGCGCCACACGGCGGGAAGCAGTTTGCGGCAGGTCTGGATGCTGCCCTTGGTCCAGCGGTACTGCTGGCTCTTGAAGCCATTCATGTCCACGGGTAGCTCGGCGGGGGTGACGAGGTTGGGGAGGAAAACGAAATTCCACCCTTTGAGCTGGGCGCGGTAGCTCAGGTCCAGATCTTCGGTCAGTGTATCGTGCTGCCATCCGCCAGCCGCAGTGATGCAGCTCTTTCGCCACACTCCGGCGGTGCCATTGAAATTGATGAAGCGTCCCGAGCGGTTCCTGCCGGTTTGCTCAAGGAGCAGATGCCCGTCGAGGAACATGGCTTGCACGCGTGTCAGGAGCGAGTAGGTGCGGTTCAGGTGGCCCCAGCGGGTCTGGATCATTCCGATCTTTTCATCGGTGAAGAAATGCACCGTCTTGCGAAGCACGTCTGGCGTGGGCACGAAGTCGGCGTCAAGGATGAGGATGAATTCGCCTTTTGCAGTTTCGAGTCCATTTTGGAGGGCGCCTGCCTTGTAGCCGGTGCGGTCTCTGCGGTGGATGTGGGTGATATCGAGGCCCGCCGCCCGGAGTTCCGTGACCTTTTTCGCGGTCAGTTCATAAGTTTCGTCGGTCGAATCATCGAGCACCTGCACGTCCAGCAGTTCGGGTGGGTAGTCGAGTTTGCTCACGGAATCGAGCAGGCGCTCGACCACGTAAAGCTCGTTGAAAATGGGGAGCTGGACGGTGACTCGCGGCAGCGAGTCGAATCTCCCCATGGGCTCGGGTGCGCGTTTCTTGTTCTTCAAATACAAGTAAACGATGATGTAGCGGTGGAGACCGTACAACGACAGGCCGAGCAATACGGCTGTGTAGCAGAGCGTCCAAATTATTGTTCCCAGATTGTCGGGCATGCGGAATGTAGTGAAAGCCGTGTCCGGCAAGAAAGGCGCGCATGATGTCGGGGAGCGGAAGGGGGTCAAGCGGAAATCCGAGCCCGGGAAAAATGGGGGCGTGATTGATTTCCGGTCCGCAAGCGTGCAGGCGGCGGCAGGGAGCGGCGACATTCCTGTCGCCGTCCGCACATGCGCCGGAGGCGCGCACACCCTCGGCAACGCGGCGGCGCACTGTTCGCGACAAAAATTTTCCCTCGCTCTCCACCGCCCGCCACCTTGCCGGAACATGCGCGCCTCCGGCGCAACCAGCGACGGCGACAGGAATGTCGCCGCTTGTGCGCCGCCTCTCCACACCTTCGCCCCAGCTTCCACGGCCCTTTCTGCTCCTCCAGGTGGACTCACTTCCAATCACGCCCGGAAAATGGCTTCGGGAGTCGGCCGAATGGATGATTGCCGGGGCTCCTGAAAAATGTACGCTCGGGCATGCTCATTCGTGCAACTCTCTGTGTCGCCTTTGCCGCTGTGTCGGTTTTTCAGGCCTGCATCAATGCGCAAGCCGCGCCCGCAGCGGGGCAGACGGAAGCGGAGAATTTCCCCAAGGCGAAGATTGACCTCGGTGGGGATTTCACGGCGGTGGTGAAGTTTGAGACGGAGGGCGAAGGGACGTTGCTTTCCAAGTGCTCGCCCAGTGGCAGATGGGCCCCGGATTCGAAGGCCCTGTTCATTCGCGACAGGCGGCTGGTGTATGACATCGGCTGGCTGGGTAAGATGACCGGCGGCGACCCGGTAAACGACGGGAAGTTGCATACCGCCGTGCTCGCGGCGCGCGCGGGCGCGGTGCGGCTGTGGCTCGATGGCAAGGTGGTCGTGGAGAGCCCGCAGTTTTCAAGGCCGGATGCGGCGGGTCATATCCTGAAAATCGGCACTGCGACGCCCGAATTTTGGGGTGATTTCACCAAAGGCAGAATTGCCCTCGTGCGCATCTGGGAGCGGGCGCTGTCGGATGATGAGATCGGGCTTATTTTCAAAGGCGACGGCACCGGTCCGAATTCGCCGGACTTTGCCCACACCCCAGCGATCAAACCGCCATCGGGCGGCGTCCCTGCTGCCGCCCTCGCTGAATCATGGCGTCTGCCGCCGGTCCAAATAATCAGCCACGCAGCCGCTACTCCGCCAGTCGGCGTTCCCGGAGCCAGCCCGGAAAAAACGCCAGTCACTGCCCTGGAGAAAACAACCCTCACGGGACTTGGTCCCATACGCATCCGCGTCGAGCAACCGTCAACAAATACCGTGGAAGGGGGCAGCCGGGTCGTGAAACGCTCGCTGCGAATTGCCGTTGCGAACACCTCGGCAGAGCCGCTCGACGTCAAGCTCAAATACATTTTCTTCGGATACGATGCAGCGGCGGAGAAGCAGCTCAAAATACTCAATGAGGGCACCCCTGATGTCGCGGCCAAGCCCCGCTCCACGCAGATCTTTGAAACCCCAATTGTGACCGCCACCATGGTCGGGCCGAAATTTGACCCCACGCTCAAGCGCGTGGCGTCTTCCGGGACAAAGTTTGCGGGCTATGGCGTGCAGGCGTTCATCGGGGAAAAATTGGCAGCCGAATCCTACGACCCGTTCTGGCTGAAAGACTCATGGGGCAAAGTGCGGTAGCATCCTGAGACCTCTGCAGAAAATCAGTCCGCCGTGCCCGGCTGGCGATGGCCTGCGTCCGCGTCCTGGCGGATCCGCGTTGCGTCATTCGAGCGGGTGCGGCACCGTCCGCGTCATGTTGCGCCACATTCTCGCATGTCTGCCCGCCCTCGGTTCCTTCGCTGTTGCGGCCGGGGTTCCCGCCGGGGAAGCGCGGTTCCTTTCCAATGCGCGGCAGCTTGTTTTCGAGGGGAAGCGGAGCGGTGAGGGGTACTTTTCGCCAGATGGGAAGAAGCTGATTTTCCAGAGCGAGCGCGAGGAGGGGAATCCATTCTATCAAATGTACGTGCTCGATCTGGTGACCGGCGACACCGCGCGCGTCTCGCCGGGCATGGGCAAGACCACGTGCGGGTTCTTCCAGCCCGGCGCGAACCGCGTCATCTTCGCCAGCACCCACGAGGATCCGGAGGCGAGGGCGAAGCAGCAGGCCGAGCTGGATTTCCGCGCCAGCGGCAAGCAGCGCCGCTACTCGTGGGACTACGACGCGACGATGGATATTTTTTCCGCGAACGCCGCCGGCAGCGCGGTGGTGAATCTCACCAAGTCGCCCGGCTACGATGCGGAGGGCGCCTTCTCGCCGGATGGGAAAAGCATCGTCTTCTGCTCCCTGCGCGGAGCGTACGGTCGCGAGCTGGGCGCGGAGGAAAAAGTGCGCCTCGAAAAAGATCCCGCGTGGTTCGGCGAGATTTTCATCATGGCCGCCGACGGCACCAACGTCCGCCAGCTCACGAACGCCCCCGGCTACGACGGCGGCCCGTTCTTTTCGCCGGACGGCACGCGGATCATCTGGCGGCGCTTCGACGCGAGCGGGATGAATGCCGACGTCTTCACGATGAAAACCGACGGCAGCGATGTGCGGCGGCTGACGGATTTCAAGGCGATGTCGTGGGCGCCGTATTTTCACCCCGCCGGCAGCTACGCCATCTTCACGACGAACAAACACGGCTTCGAGAACTTCGAGTTGTTCATCGTGGACGCCGACGGAAAGCGCGACCCCGTCCGCATCACCGACACGCCCGGCTTCGACGGCCTCCCCGTCTTTTCGCCTGATGGCAAAAAGCTCGCGTGGGCGAGTGGACGCGCCGCCGGCGGGAAGTCGCAAATTTTCATCGCGGAGTGGAATCACGAAGCCGCGAAGACCGCCCTCGAATCCGCGTCGGAGCGGAAATAGATCGCACGCTCAAGCCACCCCCTCAATGCGGTCGGCGTACACATTCACCAGCTTGTGTATTGGCAGCAGTCTCTCGAACCTGCGGCCACACTCGCGCGAGGAACGCATGGAAATCCCGCCGCCGCATGTTGCCGATGCGCTCATTCATGCCACCCTCGAATGCCGCCCTCCGCGTGAATTGGGGGACGAAGTTTTGGAGTTGTGCAGCGGCTGGCGTGATTAGAAGTGAGTCCATCTGGAGGAGCAGAAATTGCGGGGGAAGCTGAGGCGAAGGTGTGGAGAGGCGCCGCTCCCTGCCGCCGCCTGCACGCTTGTGAACCGGAAATCAATCACGCTCCTGCTCGAGGCAGTTTCACTTCTCTGCTTGCTGAAAACTCCTTTTCCGCTGTCCTACCCGCTCCGTCGCTCCAGTGCGGCGGCCGTTTTTCCAAATGAATCCTACTCTCGATGAAATGAACGCCAAAGTCCGCGAAGCAGCGGGCTGGATACCACAGCTCCGCGAGACGGTCGGCAAGGTCGTCGTGGGGCAGTTGCACCTGCTCGATCGCCTGCTCGTCGGGCTGCTCGCCAACGGCCATGTGCTGCTCGAGGGCGTGCCTGGGCTGGCGAAGACTCTCGCCGTGCGGACGCTTGCGAGTGCGATTCACGCCAGCTTCAGCCGGATTCAGTTCACGCCTGACCTGCTGCCGGCGGATATCGTGGGCACGCTCATTTACAATCCGGCGGACTCGAAATACCACGCCACCAAGGGCCCGGTGTTCGCGAATTTCGTGCTCGCGGATGAGATCAACCGTGCGCCCGCGAAAGTGCAGAGCGCGCTGCTCGAGGCGATGCAGGAACGTCAGGTGACGCTTGGCGGCGAGACCCACAAATTGCCGGTGCCGTTCCTCGTGCTCGCCACCGAGAACCCGATTGACCAGGAGGGCACGTATCCGCTGCCCGAGGCGCAGGTTGACCGGTTCATGCTCAAGGTCGTCGTGGGCTATCCGGACTTCGCCGAGGAGCGCCGCATTCTCGATACGATGGCGTTCACCCGGCCCAATCTCGATGTGGAGCCGGTCGTCAACCTTGAGCAAATCCTCAACGCCCGTGCTGTCGTGGACACGTTGCATGTGGATGAAAAGTTGCGCGACTACATCGTCCACGTGGTCTTCGCGACGCGCGAGCCGGAGCGATACAATCTCGCCGATGCGAAGCCGCTGATCCAATTCGGCGCAAGCCCGCGCGCCACTATCGCCCTCACCCTCGCCGCAAAAGCGTGGGCGCTGATGCAGGGCCGCTCGTATGTCGTGCCGGGCGACATCAAGGCCATCGGGCCGGACGTGCTGCGCCACCGCATCATCCTCACCTACGAGGCCGAGGCGCGCGGACTGGAGAGCGATGCGCTCGTGAAGCGGATCTTCGACACGATCCCGGTTCCGTAGCCGCGCTATCCCCTCACGGAATTCCGGCAGGTGCCGCTGGCCTCCCACTCGGCGATGTTTGCGAGCGTGGTAGCCGCGATGTTCTCCAGCGCCTCACGCGTGAAGAACGCCTGATGACCGGTGATGAGCACGTTTGGAAAAGTGAGCAGCCGTGCAAAAATATCGTCGGGGATGATCGTGCTGCTGAGATCCTCGAAGAACAGGTCGGCCTCCTCTTCATACACGTCGAGGCCGAGAGCGCCGACTTTGCCGCACTTGAGCGCCTCGATGACATCGCTCGTGTCGAGCAGCGCGCCGCGGCTTGTGTTGATGAGCATTACGCCGTCCTTCATCCGGGCAAGGGTGGTGTTGCTGATGAGGTGATGGTTCTCCGGTGTGAGCGGGCAATGGAGGCTGATGATGTCGCTTTTCGCGTAGATTTCATCCAGCGAGACGATTTTTGCGGTCGTGGGAAGGCGTTCGGGATCTGGCGTCGGATCGTGGCAGAGGATCTCGCATCCAAAGCCTGTCATGATGTGCGCGAACACGGTGCCGATGCGCCCGGTGCCGATCACCCCGACGGTGCGCCCGTGAAGGTCGAAGCCGAGCAGTCCGTCGAGGGCGAAGTTCCCCTCGCGTACGCGGTTGTAGGCCCGATGAATCCGGCGGTTGAGGGCGAGGATGAGCGCAACACTGTGCTCGGCGACTGCGTGTGGCGAGTAGGCGGGCACGCGCACGACGGTGATGCCAAGCCGGGCGGCGGCATGCAGGTCCACGTTGTTGAAACCCGCGCAGCGAAGCGCGACGAGTTTCACGCCAAACGCGGCGATGGTCTCCAGCACCGTGTTGCTCAGCTCGTCGTTCACAAAGACGCAGACCGCCTCGAAGCCGGCTGCCAGCGAGGCGGTCTCCTCGTTCAAGTGCGGTTCGAGGAAACGCAGTGCGTATTTTCCCGCGTTGGCGGCATCGAGGAATTCACGGTCGTATCGCTTGGCGGAAAAGACGGCGATTTTCATGCAGTGTGCGTAGCGGCGGAGGAGGGGTGTTTGCGAGAAAACGATTCACCGGCGGATGGCCCAGCGCAGCTTTGCGGAGGAGCTGCGGGGGTTGGCGCGTTGCTCGCCGGGCGTGGCGCGGCCCACATCATCAGCGATGGCGGAATATACGCCATCACGCAGGCCGGACTTGAAGGCGTGCTTCACCCGCCTGTCCTCGCCGGAGTGAAACGTCAGCACCGCAATCCGTCCGCCGGGGTTCATGCACCGCGGCAGGTTCCGTAGAAATGTATCGAGTGCGCCAAATTCGTCGTTCACCGCGATGCGGATCGCTTGAAACGCCCTGCGCACGCTGGATTCCATGTCGTCTTCGCGGAGACGGGGCGCGATCTTTTGCAGCGTGGCGCGGAGAACTCCGGCGAGCTGTGTCGTGGTGGAGAGCGGAAGCGCTCCGAGGATCGCTGCGGCGATCGTTACGGAGTGCGGCTCGTCGCCATTCTCCGCCAGCCATTCCGCAAGCGTGCGCGCATCGGTGCGGTCGAGGAGCGCGCTTGCCGGCAGTCCGCGCTGCGGGTTCATCCGCATGTCGAGCGGGGCTTCCGTTTTGAATGTGAACCCGCGGGCGGGGTTATCAATCTGCATCGAGGACAGCCCGAGATCCGCGAGCAGAGCATCCGCTCCGCCCCCGTCGAGAAGCGCCGGCAGTCCGGCGTAGCTTGAGCGGTGGACTGCGAGCGAAGCCGGCGGAAAGCCAAGCGCCCGCAGTCGCGCCTCGGCTTTTGGCAGCTCGATGGGATCCTGATCGAGTGCGATGAGGCGTCCGCCCGGCTGAACCGCGGCGAGCAGTTCGCGTGCATGCCCGCCGTATCCGAGTGTGCAGTCCACGGCCGTCTCGCCCGGCAGAATGCGGAGCACTTCGAGGATTTCACGCACCATGATCGGGACATGCATCCCTGCTGGCGTCTTCCCGCTTGCGAGCACCTTCGCCACATCGTCGGCGTAGCGAGCCGGGTCGCGCTCCTTGTATTTTTCATCGAACCGCCGCGGATGCGTCCCGCGATAGCGCGGGCGGCGCATGGGCTTTCCCGGAGCCGGCTCGCTCACTTGGCTGCGGTTGCCGCGGTCCGGATTTGCGCAGTCAGCTCAGCGGCCTTGGCGTTTGCCTCCTCCAGCGGGAGGCCCTTGGCCATGCCGGGGCGCTTGTGGCCAATGGCGGTGAGATATGCGTTGGAGAGGATTGTGCGGCGCTGGCGGATGAGGCCGGATAGCTTGCCATGATTGGAGACGTCCGGATCGAACGATCCGCCAAGGCCCTTGATGAGCGCAGCGGCAAGGACGGCGTGGCCCTTGTCGTTGCAATGGACGCCATCGCCGGCGAACGTGAATGCAGGGTTTGTTTTGCGCGCGCTGGCGATCGCGTCGGCCATTGCGGTGTGCGTGTCAATCACGCGCCAGTTCTCCTTTTTTCCCTGCTCGACGAGCCATGCGGAGTAGCGCGCCAGCACGCCGTCGTAGCCCTCGAACATGTCGCCGTCTTTCACCGTGTCCGCGGTTTTCACGCGGGACTTGATCGGCAGCGCGTCAAAGACCGGCGGAGTCAAATGCACGATGTCCGCCCCGGCTGCGTTCACCTTGGCGCGAAGCTTCTCGATGCCCGCGCGGTAGGCGGTGAAGCGCGTTTCGTCGAGCGGGAGGTAGATACCGCAGTTCATCCCGTAGCAGGCGAAGACAAGATCGGGCTTCGCGATGGCGAGCGCGCGATCGAGGCGTTCGTGGAGGTCGGGGCGCGGAAACTTTCCGCCTGCGTGACCGGCTTCGCTCAAGCCGCTGAGGGTCTCGCTCGGCAGGCCGCAATCAATCACGGTGACCTCTCGATCCGGGTGCTTCACCGCGAGGAAAACCTCAAAAGCATCCACATAACCACCGGAGTAGGTGATGCTGTCCCCGAGAAACAGGATGCGCTTTTTGCCGGCGAGAAAATCATCGGCGTGCGCGGTGAGAATGACGGCGAGAAGTGCGAGCAGTGTGCGGAGCATGCGCATGACATCCCAGAATCTGCCCCGCTTGTTGAGTGCAAAGATGCCGGGCCAGCCGTCGCCGGGTGACCCAACCGTGGCGCCTACTGGCTCGGGGGCTTCAGCACGACTTTCACTTTCCGCTCCCCAGCGCTGCCGCTGAAGCTGTCCACCAAAGTCGGCGAAGTCTCAGTCCGGGCTGCTGGTGGCGGAGTAGTTGCGCCGAGAGCCTGCTTGAGTGCGCCCTCCACGAGTTGCGCGCAGTGGATCTTCATCGGTGGCAGCGGCCCGAGCGGGGCGCTGAGCGCGGCACCGTCCATGGCGAGCGCCTCCTCGGGTGTCTTGCCCTTGATGAGTTCGGTGGCGAGGCTCGCGACGGCGATGGCGGTCTGGCAGCCGAAGGTCTGGAATGTGGCCTTGTCAATGACCCTGCGCCCGCCGTCGTCGCGAAACTTGATCCACATCCGCAGCATGTCGCCGCAATCCGCGCTTCCCACGGTGCCGACCGCGTCGGCGTTCTCCATCGCACCGAGGTTCCTTGGCTCTGCGGACTCGAAATTTTGAATGATGTCGTCGGCCATGGCTTTGAATTACTCGAGTTCGTAGCGGGGCAGGTTTGGATCCACCTCCGTGCTCCACGCGTCAATCCCGCCGCGCAGCGAGCGCACATTTTCCAAGCCGTGCCCGGCAAAATACGCGGCGGCGTCGAGGCTGCGAACACCGCGGTGGCAGACGAAGATGATGAGCTGATCCGGGGGCCAGCCGCCGAGTTCCTGCATGAGTTCCTGCGTGAAGAAGGTGCTGCCTGCAATCTGCACTGCGTCCCATTCCTCCTTGCTGCGGACATCGAGCAGGCGGGCCTTCCCGGCTTTCACAAGTGCGTCAGCCTCCGCGGGGGAGACCTGCATTTTCTCATCGGCCGCCCGGGCGGTCTGAAGTGTTGCGATGACTTCGCTGACCGGGAGATTCTCGTTGCGTGCGCAGACTTGCGCGAGGGTTTCATCCGGCTGGAAGCCGCAGCTCGCGCAACCGCCGATGTGATAGCTTCGGAAAAGCGCGCGCTGTGCGCCGGGAAACTGGGCGGTCAGTTCCCGCATGGTGATGGCTGGCTCGATGGTCATGCCGGGAGCGTAACCGACGGCAGGACGATGGCAATGACTCGGACAGCGGTGACAATGATGCACGGGAGCGCCGTATTTCGAGAGGGACAGCACTGTGCTTTTCCATAGTTTGACACGAATGAAGCTCGCTGCCCGCGGCCACATTTTTGAATTTCCCCGCCGCCCGCTCATCATGGGCATTGTGAATCTCGTCGCGGATTCATTCTCCGGCGACGGCATCGTGGACATCCCATCCGCAGTGAAAAAAGCACACGCGCTCGTAGCTGACGGCGCGGACATCATTGACATCGGGGCAGAGAGCGCGCGAACGAACCGCAGTCCCATCGAGGAGGAGGACGAAGCCTCCCAGATCATCCGCTTCATCGAGCGGTGGGAATCCCGCGTCCCGCTTTCCATCAACACCTGGCGTCCCGGCGTCGTCCGTCGCGTCCTGCCGCGCGGCGGGCACATTCTCAACGACATCGGGGCGCTGCCATCGGACGAGAACGCGCGCCTTTGCGCTGACACCGGTGCGGCGCTGCTCATCATGCACAGCATCGGCGAGCCGAAGGTTCCACACACGCACATCGCTTACGACGACATCATGGAACAGATCGGCTTGTTCTTTGCCGAAAAACTGGAACTCACCGCACGCGCCGGGCTCCCCGCCGATGCGACAATTCTCGATCCCGGCCTCGATTTCGCAAAGCAGCGCCACGACAACCTCCGAATCCTTCGCGACTTGATGCTCCTTCAGCGCTTCGACCGCCCGTTGCTTCTGCCCATTTCGCGCAAGACCGTGATCGGCGAGGTGCTCGGCATTCCGCCTGCGGAGCGCGACGCGGGCACGATCGCCTGCCTGGTCGCCGGAGTGCTGCGTGGCGCGCACATTTTTCGCGTCCACAATGTCCGCGCTGCTGCCCATGCCACGGCAGCCCTGAGCGCCGTGTCATGAGCCGGGATGATCTTCACCGTGCGCCTCCGCGCACGGATGCCTGCCGCGCCTGTCCTACTTCAGCCGCCAGGTGATGCGGCCTTTGTTGAGGTCATAGGGGGAGATTTCCATCTTCACACGGTCGCCCACGGAAAGACGGATCCATCGCTTGCGCATTTTGCCGCAGATGGTCGCGAGCACGAGGTGCTTATTGTCGAGTTCGATCCGAAACATGGTGCTTGGCAGGATGGTGTGGACCCGGCCTTCAACTTCAATGGCTTCTTCTTTCATGGATGTATTTTTGATGCGTGCCGTCTCGGAAATTAAAACTCCGCATCCCGCCGACGGGCAAAAAGGATGCGGCCAAAGGAAGGCGGGGCCTGGTTTTTTCAAACCAAGCCCCGCCAATGGAATTGCGAATGGCTTAGTAGCGCTCGCGATTGCCGCCGCTGAATGCGCGCCGGCCACCACCACCACCACCACCGCCGCCGCCGCCGCCGCCACGGTCTTCGCGCGGTTTGGCGAGGTTGACAGTGAGGGTGCGTCCGTCGAGGTCGGTGCCATTCAAGGAATCAATGGCCTTTTGCGCCTCGTCGGCGGTGCTCATGGTGACGAAGCCAAAGCCGCGAGGGCGATTGCTCATGCGATCCATCATGATCACCGAATCGGTGACTGTGCCGTGCTTGGCAAATGCATCCTGAAGGATGGTTTCGGTGGTCTCAAAAGAGAGATTTCCAACGTATAGTTTTGTGCTCATGTGATGTAATTACTGTCCGACAAACTGACGCTTTTCACAGACTGTTCCCGACTGCCGGGTCTAAAATCATCACTGAACTTGGTTCACCGAAGATCTACCATGCCTCGAAAGAGAGAAGCTATCTAACAGGGCGTGCACTATGGCCGGCTTTTGGAGGATAGCGACAACTATTTTCGGGAGTTTGCGGCCCTCGATCCGAAAATGAGCGGATTGCCGCCGGAGCATCGTCTCCCACAGCGAGGAAACTGAGGCTGTGGCAGCACTTCTCGCCCCGTGCAATTGGGTTTGTCATTTCCCAATGTCTCGCAGTGAATGGAGCCATGCTTCGCCGCCTTCACTCCGCTCATTCCACACCGACAAGGACCCTTGCGATCGCCATGGTCATTTTATCCGGCATGGCCCTGGCCGACCCCGGCTCGAACTGGCCCCGCTGGCGCGGTCCGCTCGACAACGGCAGCAACGAGAGCGGCTCCTATCCCGTCAAGTGGGACTCCACCACCAACGTCCTGTGGAAGGCTCCGCTGCCCGGCAAGGGCTGCTCCACGCCCATCGTTTGGAACGAGCGCATCTACCTCACCGCACCGTCCAACGGAAAGGACACGCTGCTCGCTTTCGACTGGTCCGGGAACGCACTCTGGCAAACCCCTCTCGGTCCCGAGAACCCCGGGAAAAACCGCAACGGCTCCGGAAGCAACCCGTCGCCGGCTACGGATGGCACGGCCATCTTCACCTATTTCAAGAGCGGCACTCTCGCCGTTTTCGAGATGGACGGCAGGGTGCGCTGGAAGACCAACCTGATCGAGCGCTTCGGCAAGGACACCCTCTACTGGGATTACGGCATCTCGCCCGTGGTCACGGAAAAAAACGTCGTCGCCGCTGTGATGCACCACGGCGAGTCCTACGTCGCGGCCTTCGACAAGACCACCGGCGAAATGCGCTGGAAGGTCGCCCGCAATTTCGTGACGCCGAGCGAAGGTGATCACAGCTATGCCACCCCGATCGTCATCCGGCACGAGGGCAAGGAGGCGCTCCTCGTCTGGGGCGGCGAGCATCTCACGGCGCATGACGCCGCGACCGGCGCGACGCTGTGGACTTGCGGCGACTTCAACCCCCAGGCGAAGGCCAACTGGGTGGCCGTCGCCTCGCCGGTGATCGCCGGCAACATCGCAGTGGTGCCCTTCGGCCGCGGCTCGCGCCTGCACGGCATCAAGCTCGGCGGCGCGGGCAACGTCACCGCCACGCACCGCGCGTGGGTGCGCGAGGACACGGGAAGCTTTGTGCCGACTCCGCTGGAGTACAAAGGCCGCATCTACCTCGTGCGCGACCGCGGACAGGTCGTGTGCATTGACCCGGCGACAGGCAAAACCGCATGGGCCGGCGATCTTCCAAAGGGAAGTTCGAGTTATTATTCGTCACCCGCCGCAGCCGACGGAAAGATCTACGCCGCCCGCGAGGATGGCGTCATTTTCGTCGCGAAAATTGACGGTGCATTTGAGGTTCTCTCCGAAAACAAAATGGGCGAGCCGGTCATCGCTTCGCCCGTCCCCATCGGCAACCGGCTCCTCATCCGCGGCGAAAAGCATCTCTTCTGCATCGCGGCCCCGAAGTAGCCGCAGGTTCGCAGCCTGCCCGCTCAACGGCTCAATCCACGAAGACAAATTCGTTCGCGTTGAAAAGCATCCGGCACAGCTCGGTGAGGCCGCGTTTTTGGATGAGCGCGACGGCGGCGGTCTTCTCCCCGGTGTCCGGCTGACGGGAGAAAGCGAAGGCGAAGGCGAGTGAGGCCTGCGCTTCGGGCGTGGCGGCGTTCGCTTTCACCCGCTCCGCGAAATGCGCGGACTGGCGGAGGATGAAATCGTTGTTCAGCAGCGCGAGCGATTGCAGGGCGGTGGTTGTGACGTTGCGCGCGGGGGTGAGGTTCGAGGGGTTCGCGCAGTCGAGCGTGGTGAGCAGTTGATGCGGCGTCGTGCGCACGATGAAGCGGTAGATGCTGCGCCGCCACAGCGCGGGCGAGTCGGGCGTCTTGTAGGAATACACGGGCGCGTATTCCTCCTTGTAGTCGAAGTCGCGCCAGCCGGGGCCGTGCATCTCACGGTTCAATTTTCCGCTCACGGCGAGGATGGCGTCGCGCACCGACTCCGCATCGAGCCTCCGGGCAGGGCCACGCCAGAGCAGGCGGTTGGCGGCGTCCTTCGCGGTGGCGGCATTGTTCCCTTCGCGCGACAGACCGCTGGTTACTGCCGTCGCCCGCCGGTACGCGGCGCTGTTGCAGATGATCCGGTGCATGGCCTTGAGCGACCACTTTTGCGCGATGAGTTCCGCCGCGAGAAAATCGAGCAGCTCGGGATGCGAGGGCCGCCCGCCGCCGAGGCCGAAGTCGCTTGGCGTGTCCACGAGCCCGGTGCCGAAGTGGTGATGCCATAGCCGGTTCACGATGACGCGCGCCGTGAGCGGGTTCGCAGGGTCGGTGATCCAGTTCGCGAGCGCGATCCGGCGCTCCGCGTCGGTGAGCTTGCCGCCGCCGAACGCGGGCTTGAGACTGACCACGCACGCGAGCGTGCCGGGAGCGACTTCCTCGCGGAGATCCTCGGGACTGCCGCGATGCTGGAGTTTCACGATGGGCGGCGGCTCGGCCTTGATTCCGAAAACCAATGATTTCGCGGGTGCGGGCAGGGGTTTCAGCTTCTTTTCCAGCTCGTCCTTCCGCGCCATGAGACGTCCGGATTCCGCTTTCTCCAGGACTGTGAGTGCGGGCTGCACGGCGGCGGTGATGCGCGGGTCGCCGTAAAAGATTTGGTCGAAGCCGATGTTCCCGTCGCGGCCCTCGGTGCTCATCAGCGTGAGGAAACGCGCGCCCTCCGGGAGTGCGATGTCCACCGGCACGGGCGCGCTTTTCGGGCCGACGTTCTCGCTCAGGAACACGCCCGCGCCGTCCACAAAGATGCGTACATCCGCGCCCATGCCGGCGGCGGGCCGCCCGCCGTAGCCGACAGCGGCGCGGAACCGCAGCGCACCCGTTTTCAGCGCGGCGCGGAAGGGCGTGAGATCGAATGTGATCGCGGAGTTTGCATGGAGGCCGAGCAGCGAGTGACCGTCGGCGGCGTAGTCCGTCGCGCCGATTTTTGTCGTGCCCTGCGGGATGATTGCGCCGTTGCGAATCGCGTCCCATGTCTCACCGCTCGTCTGCGGCACGCCGCGCACTTTCACGCCCGTCGTGCTCACGGCGATTTCGTCCGCGCCGTCGCCATTCGGCAGCAGCACGCAGTCAATGAAGTCGCCCGCGACCGGCGTGGGCACGTTGGGCTTCGGGCGCTGTCCGGCGATGCCTTCGATTTGCTGCTGCCCGGTTTGCAGGCCGATGCCCGCGCCCATTTTGCCCGTGCCCGTGCCGTCGCCGCCGCCGACGATGTCGGCGAGATCCAGGCCGCGCTGTCCGATTTGCACAAGCTGTTTGTTGACGGCGCTGAGTTCCGCGGAGAGTCGCGGCCTTTCCCCGGCGTCAGCTTTCATCCCCCGCGGGGCTGCATCACGTTCCGCGCGTTTCACGCCCGCGAATACCGCGGTGAGCGCGTAGTATTCGCGCTGCGAAATCGGGTCGAGTTTGTGGTCGTGGCAGCGCGCGCAGTTGATCGTGACGCCGCAGGCGGCGGTCATCACCTGCGTCACCATGTCGTCGAGGTCGTCGGCGCGCGCGGCGCGCTTGAGCACGGGGCTTGGTGTCTCCACCTGGCCGACAAAATCCCACGGCCCCGCGGCGAGGAAGCCTGTCGCGATGATGGCATCGCTGCGATCGGCATGCAGCGCGTCGCCGGCGACTTGCAGGCGCAGGAACTCGTCGTAGGGCATGTCGTCATTCAGCGCGCGGATGACCCAGTCGCGGTAACGCCATGCGTTGTCCCGCCGCTGGTCGCGCTCGAAGCCGTGCGTGTCGGCGTAGTGTGCGATGTCGAGCCAGTGCCGCGCCCAGCGTTCGCCATACGCGGGGGAGGCGAGGAGTTTGTCCACGAGGGAGCGGACTTGATCCGAATGATCCGTCCGATCGCATGCCTTCTCGAAAGCGGCGACCTCCTCGAATGTCGGGGGGAGTCCGGTGAGATCGAAATAGAGGCGGCGGATGAGCGTGCGCGCATCGGCCTCGGGAAGCGGCTTGATGCCACGCTCGGTGAGTTTCGCAGTGACGATGGTGTCCACTTGCTGGCTGAGGAGTGAGAGGTGCTCGGCGGGTGACTGAACGCTGGCGACAGGCAACTGCTTGCTGGCCACCGGCTGCCACGCCCAATGATCGAGCCGTTTGTCGCGTGCGGCGGCGATGTCAGCGGCGGTCTCCGGCCACGCAGCGCCGGCGTCGAGCCACTCGCGAAACGCGGCGATTTGCGTGGCGGTGAGCGGATCGCCTTTCGACGGCATCCGCTCGTCTTTGTCGGTGCTCGTGATGCGCTGGAAAATCGCGCTCTCCGCGCTCTTGCCCGCGACGATTACGGGGCCGTCGTCGCCACCTTTCAGCGCGAGCGAGCGAGCGTCGAGGCGGAGGCCGGCCTTTTGTTTCTCTGCGCCGTGACATTCCACGCACCGCTCGCGCAGCACGGGGCGGATGTCTTTTTCAAAATCCACCGCCTGCGCAGCGAACGGTGCGAGCAGCGCGAGCAGGGCGAGCAGCGCAAAGTAGCCATCACCGCTCCGCGTGATGCGTTGCGCGCGGCCATTGCGGGCGGCGCTGGAATGACATGGGACGCTGCTGGCGCTTGCGGGCGCTGCATCACGCGGAGCGATGATGGCTGCTTTCACGCGCACACCTCCTTGAAGACATGCCCATGCACATCGGTAAGCCGGCGCTTGATGCCATTGTGGTAGAAAGTCACGCGCTCATGATCGAGGCCGAGCAGGTGCAGCGCGGTGGCGTGAAGGTCGTAGCAGTAGGTGGGTTTGACCGCAGCCTTGAAGCCGTAATCGTCGCTCGCGCCAAACGCCACGCCGCCCCGGATGCCGCCGCCGGCCATCCACGCGGTGAACGCGCCGGGATTGTGATCCCGGCCCTTCTGCTTCCCCTGCATGAAAGGCTGCCGTCCGAATTCCGACGTGCAGATCACCAGCGTCGAGTCGAGCAGCCCCCGTGACTTCAGGTCCGCCAGCAGCGCGCTCGCGCCGGTGTCGAGCACGCGGCCCCAGTAGCCATGGTCGCGCACGATGTCCTCGTGGCTGTCCCAGTTCGGGCGGATTTTTTTCGCCTGGGTGTTTTCCGCCCCGCAATAAATCTGGACGAAGCGCACCCCGCGCTCGACGAGACGGCGCGCGAGCAGGCACTGGCGGCCGAACGGCCCCGCGCTCTCATCGCCGAGCGCGTAGAGTGAGCGCGTGGCGTCGCTCTCCCGCGCGATGTCCACCGCTTCGGGCGCCGAGAGCTGGAGACGGGCGGCGAGTTCGTAGCTCGCGATGCGGGCTTCGAGCATCGTGTCGCCGGGACGCGCGGCAGCGTGGGCGGCGTTCAGCGTTTTCAAAAAGTCCCGCCCGTCCTGCTCCGCCTCGCGCGGCTGGGCGGGGAAAAGATCCGCGATCGGCGGCCTGCCGGCAGCCGTCTCGATCACCGTGCCCTGATGCACCGCCGGGAGGAATCCCGCTCCCCAGTTCACCACGCCGCCCGGCGGCAGGCCGCGTGTGTCGGGCAGCACGACGAACGCCGGCAGATCCGCGTTCTCGCTGCCGAGTCCGTAGGTGACCCACGCGCCCATGCTCGGGAAACCCGGCAGCAGAAAGCCGCTGTTCATCATGAACATCGCAGGGCCGTGCAGCGCGGACTTGCTCTGCATCGAGTGGATGAACGCAATGTCGTCCACATGCGCGGCGAGCTTTGGAAAAAGGTCGCTCATCCAGCGCCCGCACTGCCCGTGCTGGCGGAACGGCCAGAAGCTCTTCGCATATTTTCCCGCGACGCCCGCGAAGGTCTGCTTCCCCAGTTCCGCGTCGAATTCCTTTCCGTGCGCCTTTTCCAGTTCCGGTTTGTAGTCCCACGTATCCACGTGGCTGACCCCGCCGGGGCAGAAAATCTCGATCACCCGCACTGCCTTCGCGGGGAAATGCGGACGCCGCACCGCGAGCGCATCGGCGGCGCGCGACTCGCGGGCGAGCATCGCCGCGAGCGCGATGCCGCCCACGCCGCCACCCGCGCGCCACAGGAACTCGCGGCGCGTGGAAAGCAGGGGTGTGCCATGTCCGGGACAATTCATCGCGTGCTTACTACGGCGGCGCGGATGAGGCTGCAAGAGCCGGGAGCTTCCCGCATGGCTGATCGGGTGATGGTTTCAGGCGGGGAGTGCGGCAAATTTTTCCCGCGCACTCGCCGGGCAGGCGGCGGGTGAGGGGGTGAATGCATGGATGGGGAATGAATCGCGGACGACCTGGCGGAGTTCGGCGTGGGTGCGGAGGTGGCCGAGGGTGAGGGCTTGAAGGAGGACGTTGCCGATGGCGGTGGCCTCGATGGGGCCTGCGAGAACGGTGCGCCCCGTGGAGTCGGCGGTGAGTTGGTTGAGGAGGTTGTTTTTGCCGCCGCCGCCTACGATGTGGAGTGTGGAAATGGGGCGGGTGGTGGTGTGTTCGAGGAGATCCAGCAGTTCGCGGTAAAGCAATGCGAGGCTCTCGAGGGCGCATCGTGCGAACTGGCCGGGGGTCTCCGGTTCGGGCTGGCCGGTGGCGCGGCAGTAGTCGCGGACTGCGGCGGGCATGTCACCGGGGCGGAGGAAATGCGGGTCGTTGGGATTGACGAGCGAACGGAATGGCTCCGCGTCGGCGGCCAGATGGGTGAGGCCGTCGTAGCCGATGTCAATGCCGGCACGCTGCCATGCGCGGCGGCATTCCTGCAAAATCCAAAGGCCGCTTGCGTTGCGGAGGAAGCGGGTGGTGCCGCCGATGCCGGTTTCGTTGGTGAAGTTCGCGCTGCGGGCGGCTTCGGTGAGGAGAGGCGAGGGGAGTTCGACGCCGATCAGCGACCATGTGCCGCTGCTGAGGTAGGCCCAGTTTTCCCCGGCCCCGGCGGGCACGGCTGCGACGGCTGCGGCGGTGTCGTGGACGCAACCGGCGACGACTGCGATTTCGCCGAGGCCGGTTTCGTTTTGCACGGCGGGGGTGAGTTTGCCGAGCCGGGTGCATGGCGGGACGACATCGGGGAAGATGTGGCGGGGCAGGTCGAAAGCGGTGATGAGCGGATCGCTCCATTCGCGGTTGCGCGGATTCCAAAGCTGCGTGGTGCTGGCGTTGCTCTCCTCCTGCGCGGCGCGTCCGCTCAGGAGGAAATGGAACCAGTCGCCGATCATGAGGAAGTGGTCCGCGCTGGCGAGGAGGCCCGGGTCGCCCGCGTGCTCGGCGAGGAGGTGGTAGAGGGTGTTGATGGACATGAACTGGACGCCGGTGGCCTCGTAGATCCCCGCCTCGCCGATCCGTTCCCGCGCCGGGTAAGTCGCCTCGGTGCGCGCGTCGCGGTAGCAGAACGGTGCGCGCAGCATGGGCTCATCACCGCGCATGAGCACATAGTCCACGCCCCACGAATCCACGCTGATGGATTCCACTGGGACGCCGAGGTGCGCGACTTTGCGAAGGCCGTCCTTGATTTCCTCCCACAGCCGGAGCACGTCCCAGCGCAGAGTGCCGCCGAGCCGCACGGGGCCGTTGGAAAAGCGGTGGATTTCATCAAGGGAGAGCCGGCCGTTTTCGAGCGAGCCGAGCATCACGCGCCCGCTCGCCGCGCCGAGGTCAATGCCGATGTAGTAGTGTGCCATGAGGGCGGGGTTGTATGCCTGCCGGTGCCGTGTGCAAGCGCGGGGCGCGGTGGACGAGCCTGTCCAATACGACGCCCGGCGTGGATTTGACATCGGGGGGTTCGGTGGTAATCAAACCCTCGAACCGTGCGACCGCAGCGCGGCGACCATTTGTATCACTCTCACCCGGCAAAAGTCATGCGAGCATTACCCGCCTTCGTCCTCGCGGTGGGACTTGCTGCATCGAACTGCATCGCAGACGCCGCCCCGCGCATCTCGGAGTTCATGGCTGAGAACACCCGCACGCTGGCGGATGAGGACGGCGATTTCTCCGACTGGATCGAGATTTTCAATCCCGACGCATTTCCGGTGAACCTCAGCGGCTATGCGCTGACAGACGATCCGCTGCTGCCGCAAAAGTGGGTATTGCCGAGTGTGACGATCCCCGGCGGCGGATTTCTGGTGGTGTTTGCCTCGATGAAGAACCGCGCGAATCCGGCCGGGCAATTGCACACGAATTTCCAGCTCAATTCCGCGGGCGAATACCTCGCGCTCATCGCGCCGGATGGAACCACGAAGCTCACCGAGTTTGCCCCCGTATTTCCGCCGCAGGAAAAGGACAGATCCTACGGCGACGGGCCGGGTTACTTTCTTTCGCCGACGCCGGGGGCGATGAATGGAACGCCGGTGGATGGTTTTGTGAAAGACACGGTTTTTTCCGTGGACCGCGGGTTTTTCACCGTGCCTTTCACCGTCAGGATTGCGACGGCCACGCCGGGCGCGGAAATCCGATATACGACGGACGGGAGCGCGCCAACCGCGACGACCGGGCTTGTCGCCACGGGGCCGGTCAGCATCACGACCACGACGGTGCTTCGTGCGGCCGCCTTCCGGCAAAATTGGGAGCCGTCGAATGTGGACACGCAGACTTACATTTTTGCGGCTGCTGTGAAGAATCAGCCGGCGGCTCCCGCGGGTTTTCCATCCACCTGGGGGAACGCATACAATTTCTCGACCGGCGAATTGAGCGGGGGCCCCGTTCCTGCCGATTACGAGATGGACGCGGCGATCACGAATTCGCCGGCATACGCAAATCTCATCGTCCCCGCGCTGGAAACCACGCTCCCGGTGCTCTCCATCGCCGCCGATACGGACGAGATTTTCGGTGCGAACGGAATTTACACCAATGGACGGCTCAATTTCGGGATGGAGGTGCCTGCGTCGGTCGAGTTTTTCGGCCCAGGGTCGGGTGCAGGATTTCACCACAGGTGCGGCCTCCGCATCCACGGAGGCGACGCGCTGGTCGAGCATCCGAAGAAACCACTCAGGATTTACTTTCGAAGCGAGTACGGCGCCCCGGAACTCGATTTTCCGCTGTATGCAAATTCGCCGGTCCGGAAGTTCGACCGTCTCCAGCTTCGCCCGGGCGGGCATGATGGGTGGTCGGTGCCGTTTGGCTCATCATCGTTCGGGCTCGCCTACCACGCGACTTACATCCGCGACGTTTTCCTGCGGCAGACCGAGCAGGCGCAGGGTCGGCTTTCGCCGCACAGCCGCTTCGTCCACCTCTACATCAACGGCCTCTACTGGGGCTTCTACGACATCCACGAAGTCCCGAGCAAAGACTACTTCAAGAGCCACGTCGGTGGAGATGGCGCGGATTGGGACGTGGTCGAGCAACCCGGGAATACGACGGACTCCTACGACGTGCTGGATGGCAACCCGGACGACCTCGAGGTGCTGCTGAGCTTGTGCAGGCCCGCCTCGCGCCCCGCTGCCCCGCTGATCTTCGATCAAATCGGGCGATACCTCGACATGGATGAGTTCATTGACCACATGATCGTGATGATCTGGGCGGGGCAGAACGACTGGATGGGGCCGGTCTTCCGCGCCGGGGTGAACTACTCCCGGTTCTTCAACAAGAACTGGACGGCTGGCAGACTGAGTCGCGGGCCGTCTTACACGCCCTTCCTTTTCAATTCATGGGATGCGGAAATCTCGATGGGGGCGCAGCTCGTCTTCGGCTTTACCGGGCAGCAGGTGGTGAATTTCGATTTCACCCGCGTGGGCGAGCCTGGAACGGACAGCGTCACGTCACCCTCCGGAATTCCCCCCGGCCCTCCCGCGGAGATCTACCATGCCTTGCGCTCCAATGCGGACTTCCGCCGCCGGTTCGCCGACCGGCTTTACAAGCATTTTTTCAACAACGGCGCGATGACGGTGGCGGCCAACAAGGCCCGCCTGCTTGCGCTGCGCAACACGCTGCTGCTTCCCATCGTCCCGGAGTCGGCGCGCTGGGGCGACGTCAACGGGGTGGACTTCACCCGCGATGGCCACTGGCTGCCCGAGATGAACTGGATGGACGCCACATTTCTCACCCAGCGCAACGCGATCGTGATCTCCCAGTTCCAAACACAAGGCCTCTATTCGAGCGTGCAGCCGCCGGCATACAGCATGTTCGGCGGGGTGGTTCAAAACGGCTTCCAACTCACATTGACCAACCCCAATGCCGGTGGCGGAACCATCTTCTACACGCTGGACGGCACCGATCCGTTCCAGCCCGCCGGGCCGGTGCGGAAAAAACTGACGACCTCATCCTCGCCGTCCAAGTACTGGATCCCAACCTCCGGCGTGCTCGGCGACACTTGGAAGGACGTCGCCGCTCCGGCCAACATCGGCATCTGGAGCGACGGCACCTCCGCGATCGGCGCGGATCTCGCGACGACTTACCCGCCTTACATCACGACCAATGCGCCCGCGATGATCGCCGGGGAGACTTCGATGTACATCCGCATCCCGTTCACCATCTCGAGCGCCGCGGAACTCGCCAGCATCACCGCCCTCACGCTTCGCATGCGCTACGATGACGGCTTCTCCGCGTGGATCAATGGCATCGGCCCGATCACCAGGCGCAACACGCCCCCGACACCGCCTGCCTTCAACGACTCCGCATCCATCCAGCGCCTGAAGACCGACGCGCTCATTTACGAGACCTTCGATTGGACATCGCAAATCCCGAATCTCGTCGTCGGCACAAATTATCTCTGCATCCAGGCGCTCAACTTCGCCGGTAGCGGTGAGTTCCTCATCTCGCCGGAACTGCTTGCGACCACCGGAAGCTTACCTGCTGGCGCGTCGCCCTCCGCCGTCGAGTACCTCAACCCCGTGGCACTTTCGCAAAGCGGTTCCATCCTCTCGCGCGTGCGGAACCTCTCGGATCAATGGTCCCCGCTTGCCAGCGCGACCTTTGTGGTCGGCACTTCCGCCACAGCCTCGAACCTCGTCCTCAGCGAACTCCACTACAACCCGTCGGCCCCGACACCCGCGGAATCCGCGGCCGGTTTCACCGACGATTCGGATTTCGAGTACCTCGAACTCTACAACCCCACGGCCGGGACACTCGATCTCACCGCGATGAAATTCATCGCGGGCATCACCTTCGATTTCATCAACAGCAGCCTCACGACCCTTGCCCCCGGCGGCCGCCTGCTCATCGTGAAAAACGCAGCCGCATTCGCCGCGCGCCACGGCCCCGGGCTTCCTGTCGCCGGAGAATTCGAAGCCGGCAGCGGGCTCTCGAATGGCGGTGAGCGCATCGCGCTTCTCGATGCAACCGGCGCGCCGCTCCTCGACTTCACGTACGACGCCACGGCACCGTGGCCGGATCCTCCCGGCGGTTCCGGCCTCAGCCTGGTGCTGCTCCACCCCGAGACGATTCCGAATCCCGCAAACCCCGCAAACTGGCGCTTGAGCACCTCGCGCGACGGCAGCCCCAATGCCGATGATCGCACGGACTTCGCCACATGGCTCGCCGCGCACGGAGGCACCGGCACGGAGACCGGAGACAGCGATGAGGACGGCATCTGGAACCTCACCGAGTATTTCCTCGCAAGCCCCCCCGATGCCCCCAGCCTGGACAGACTGCCCGTCGCAGCCATCCGCCAGTACAAACCCGGCCGCCTCACCACGGACTATCTCACCCTCAAATTCAAGCGCATGCCCAGCGCGGAGGATGTCACTTACTTTGTCGAATTCGGCACCGTCTTGAACGGGATCAATCAACCCGGCGTCCTCGAGGACACAAACTGGCACAGCGATGGCACCGTCACCGAAACCTGGCGCAGCACCCTCCCCGTCGGCGCGGCCCCCGCCCAGTTTGGCCGCGTGCGCATTGTAAAATAGCGGAGCAAAAGCCATCCTCTCACCGCCCCGCTGAATCACCGGATCGGATCAGCCGCCGCTGGCCACCGCGGCTTCGCGCGAAAAGCCAGGATGTTCCCCATCTCCCTTGCTTATCCTGCCAGCCGCACCGCCAGGCGCACCGCCGCGAAGAGGCTGCCGGTGTCCGCTTTTCCCTGCCACGCGATGTCGAGGGCGGTGCCGTGATCCACGCTTGTGCGGATGATCGGCAGGCCCAGCGTGGTGTTCACGGCGGAGTCGAAAGCGAGCGCCTTCACCGGGATGTGGCCCTGGTCGTGATACATGCAGACAAATGCGTCCGTGCTCCTTCGCTTCCACGGCAGGAATGCCGTGTCCGGTGGGAGCGGGCCCTCGACCTCGATGCCCATCGCCCGCGCGGCTTCGATCGCCGGGAGGATGATGCGCTCCTCCTCGCGGTCGCCGAAAAGGCCGTGTTCACCGGCGTGCGGGTTCAAGCCGAGCACGGCGATCTTTGGCGCACGCCCGCGGATGCGCAGCAATGCGGCGGCGGTCAGTTCGATGACATCAAGGATGCGCTCGACCGTGAGCAGCGCGGGCACTTCGGCGTAGCCGGCATGCACGGTGGCAAACGTGCAGGTGATTTCCTTGGAATACTGCATCATGCACCAGCGCGGCGCGTTGGTGCGCGAGGCGAAAATCTCGGTGTGTCCCGGAAAATCAATCCCCGCCATGTGCATGGCCTCCTTGTTCAGCGGCGCGGTGGTGATCGCCGCGACCTCGCCCGCGAGCGCAGCGTCCAGTGCGCGGTTCACGCAGGAAAAAGCCGCGCACCCCGTCTCCGCGCTGATCGTGCCAGGCGAGAAGGCACCCGGCGCGATCACGCGGAGATCGAGCACGCACGGGGCGTCCACTTTGGAAAATGAGCCAGCCCAATCCGCCACGGCTAGCACCGGTGCGATGAATGGAAGCCCCGTCTTTTCCGCGCAGGCGCGCAGCACTGCCGCATCGCCAAACACCACCGGCGTGCAAAGCCCGGTGATTGCGGGATCCGCGAGCAGGCGCAGGCATATTTCCGGGCCGACGCCCGCGGGATCGCCCATCGTGATTGCGATGCGCGGGCGGCTCATTGGATGCTGCCCCAATGCACTTCACCCGCTGGCAGGCTGCCGGGCAATGGAGTGGAGGCGGATGACTTGGCGGATGTCATGCGCCATTGAAAAAGCGCGATCCGCCCATTTGTCACGGTGCAATTCATCCTGCGCAGGGAAGGAGTTGGATTTTCCTGTCGCACCGGCGGCGAATGGAATAGCCAGCGCAGCACATGGCCCGCCCGCCTTTTTCCAATGCCGTCCTCCCGGACTTCCCGCGCCGTGCCGCCGTGCTCGCTGGTGTGAGCGGCGGGCGGGATTCCGTGGCGCTCGCGCACTGGCTGTGCGCGAATGGATTCACACGGGTCATCGTATGTCATCTGGACCACGGCCTGCGCCCGGAAAGCCGGGTGGATGCGAAATTCGTTCGCGCGCTGGCGGCGCAGCTCGGGTGCCGGTTCTCGGGCGGGCGGACTGACGTTGCGTCGCTCGCGAAGCGGCGCGGGCTTTCGATCGAGACCGCCGCACGCGAGGCGCGCCACGAATTTTTCGCGCGCTGCGCGAAGAAGCACGGCACCCGCGCGCTTGTCCTCGCGCACCATGCGGACGACCAGGCGGAGACGTTCCTTTTCAACCTCCTCCGCGGAGCCGGCCCCGGGGGCCTGTGCGGGATGGCGGCGCTGACCGTGCGCGACGACGGCCTCTCGATCGCCCGCCCGCTGCTCGGCGTGTGGCGCGAGGAGATTGACGCGTACATCGCAGCGCATGACCTCGATTTCCGCGAGGACGCAAGCAACGCCGACCCGCGCCACACACGCAACGGCATCCGCCATTCCGCGCTTCCCGCGCTCGCGCAGGCAATGGGCCGCGATGTGCGCCGGGCGTTGTGGCGCGCGGCGGAAATCCTGCGCGCGGAGAATGATGTCGTGTCGGGACAGGTGCCGCGCACCGGGGGCATCGCGGAGGTTCCGCTGGAGGCGCTCGCGGGGCTGCCGCTGGCGCTGCGGCGGAGGCTGATCCATGAATGGCTGCGGGCGGGCGGGGTGAAGGACGTGGGATTTGACGAAGTGGAAGCCGTGCTCAGCCTGGCCGGGGGAGGCCGCGCAAAGGTGAATCTCCCGGGCGGGCGGTACGCGCGGCGAAACAAAAAGCGGATTTTTTTGGAATGAACGGCTTTCTTGCGCCTATGCTGCCGCGAACATGCCCGACGATTTCAGGATGACCAGCCAGCTTATAGGCGCCTTCGTGGCGGCCCCATTCATCTATCTTGGCGCGCTGGCGCTGGGGCGGTGGCTGAAGCGGCGGCACCGGGTGGCGCTCGGTTTCTCCTACCAGGTGCTGTGTCTGTCGGTGGCCGTGTACGTGCCGCTGAAAGCGCTGCACGTTTCAAAACATCCGCAGGGCCATGCCGAACCTGCGGCGGCATCGGTGAAGACCGGCAACGCGGTGGTGGATGCGGCGGGTGATGCGCTCGTAAACTGGCTGCGCGGCACAAAAGAGCCGCCGCTCCCCCAGGAGGAATGGCACGACACTGGCATCCGGATTTTCGGCACGTGCGTCGTGCTGCTCGGCGTGGTGTTTGCGCTGCAGTTGGTCCGGCGGTTTTTCTGGCAGCGCTGGTTTGCGCGGCGCACCGGGGTGGATGCGCCGAAGTTCGTGCAGCAGATCTCCGGCTTCGTCGTGTTCACGATCGCGCTCGTGATGGTGTTGAAAATCACCTATCGCGTGGATCTCGATGCGTTCCTCGCCGGCTCGGGGATCCTCGCAGTGGTGATCGGTTTTGCGATGCAGGAGACGCTCGCCAACATCGTCTCCGGGATCGCGCTGCAAATCGGAAAGCCGTTCAGGGTGGGGGACTGGCTGATCGTGGAGACGCATCGGGCCGAGGTCATTGAGGTGAACTGGCGCTCCACGAAACTCCGGACGAACGACGACATCTATCTCGATATCCCAAACAAGACGATCGTCGGGAGCACGATCACGAATCTCAGTTACCCGACGAAGACGCATGCCCACCGCATCCGCATCGGCTTTGAATACAGCGCGCCTCCCAATGTCGTGCGCGACGCGCTGAGCCGCGCGGCCAGGGATGCCGATGGCGTGCTTGAGCAGCCCATGGTGAAGATTTTCGTCGTGGATTTCGCTGACTCCGCGGTCATCTACGAGATCAAGTATTCGATTGATGACGCCGCCCGCTTCAATGACATCGAAAACCACATCCGGACGAATGTCTGGTATGAGGCAAAGAGGGCCGGGCTCACGATCCCGTTCCCGATCCGCACGCTGCACATCCAGCGCCCGGCACGCGGGGAGTCCCTCATCATGCAGAAGGCGCGGGAGATTTTGGAGCAGCAGGAGATCCTTGCGCCGCTCGACGCGCGGGAGAAGGCGGAGCTGCTTTCGCGGGCGAACATCGCCACGTTCGGGCGCGGTGAACACATCATCCGCCAGGGCGCGGATGGCTGCTCGATGTTCATCATCCTCGGTGGCGAGGCGGATGTTTTTGTCAGTGCGCGTGGCAGCGAGATGCACGTCGCCACGCTCCGGGAGGGGGAGGCATTTGGCGAAATGTGCATGCTGACGGGCGAGGCGCGCAGCGCGAGCGTCGTGGCGCGGACGGATTGCGAGGTGTGGGAGATCCGGCGCGAGGTGCTGCAGCCATTCCTGCACGAGAACAGCATGCTCGTGGGGCGGATGAGTGAACTGCTTGCGAAGCGCAAAGTGGAGACCGATGGGCTCATCGCGGCGAACGCGCCGCAGGCGGTGGTGGAGGAAAAGAAAAAGGAATACGCCCGCGGCTTCCTTCGCCGCATCAGCTCGCTCTTCAAGGTCTAGGACTGCCAGCGGAAGGCGTCCTCCGGCGGCATGCCGAGCTGGTCGAGGATGCGATCCACCACAGTATCCGCAACCTGCGCGATGGTCTGCGGACGGCTGTAAAAGCCAGGGCTGGCTGGCATCACGAGCGCGCCCGCCTCAATGAGCGTGCAGACATTGCGCGCGTGGATGAGGTTCCACGGCGTCTCGCGCGGGACGAGGATCAGCCTGCGCCGTTCCTTTAGAAAAACATCCGCAGCCCGGAGGATCGCGGAGTCGCCCGTGCCGGCGGCGATGCGGCCGAGCGTGCCCATGGAGCAGGGGCAGATGACCATTGCATCGAAGTGCGCGGAACCGCTCGCAAACGGGACGTTCATTGACTTGTCGCCGTGCTGGTGGACGCCATCGGGGATGCGGAGCAGGTCGAGTTCGTCGTGGATCACCTGTTTTGCGAATGAGCTGAGGACGAGATGCACCTCGTGTGCGCGGGGATCAATGCGGTCGAGCAGTCGCTGGAGGTAGATCGCGCCGCTCGCGCCCGTGCCTGCAATGACGAGTTTCATCTATGGATTGCAACGGCGGCCAGCGGAGCAGGGGAACATCATTTCTTCGGCTCCACGCCCGCCTCTTCATCCGCCTCCGCTTTCAAGAACTTCTTCATCGCAGCTTCCCATTTCGGGATGTTTTCGCCGTAGTCCTCGTCGAGGAAGATCTGGAGCGTCGAGAGCGCGTCGTCATGGAATGGGTGCTTCGGCATTTTCGCCGCCTCGAGCATCGCGGGGAGCATGACCTTGTTCTCGCGGTTCATCAGGTCGGTGCCGAGCACGTCAATCACGTCGGAATTTGTGCCGGGGTTTTTCCACAGCGGCATCACGCGGTTGAATTCCTCATCGGTGAGCAGATTGGCGATGTGCTGTGCCGCCTCGGTCTGGCCATCGGGCATCAGCGTGGGGAGGATATTGATGAGCGCCTGGGCGGTGTTGGTGTTGTCCGCGTCGGTGTTGCCGGGGAATCGCTTGAGGATGTCGTCAATCTTGCGGTCGTCCTCGGTCAGTTGCGGGGCGACTGTTGGCGGGCGGGGCGGCACGGACGGACGCTCGACGAGCGGCGGGGCGACGGCGGGCCGCTGCGGAACCGGCGGTGGCTGCACTGTGGTCGAGGGGTTCGGCGTCACCGTCGCGGGTGTCACCGGCGGCAGTTGATGCGGGGCGTGTTCGCTGTTCAGAAACCAAAGTGCCGCGCCAACGATGATGGCGACGACGATTGCGAAAATTGCGACAGAGCGGGAGTTCATATCCTGTTTGTGTGGCCACAATGTGAACACATGACGCGCAACCGACAACACCTGCGTTTGTTTCGTTTAATGCAGCCCTCGCGCTCTCCCGCCTGTTTACCGGATGCCATAGGTTTCCCTCAGTGATGAAAACAGGGCCTTCAACTCCGCGTCGTCGAGCGGGCGTGCGAAGATCAGGAAGCGCGCAATCTCGCCATCGAAAGACTCGTGGCCGGGATGATTGGTGGCGTCGCGCTCCTGTCCCATGGCGAGCTTCGACGGGTTGGCTTTCGGGTTCACCCGGATCTCCGTGGCGGCTGCCGGTTTCGTGTCTCCGGAAAAAATTTCCAATTTCACCTTCTCGGTGCCGGCTCCCATGCGTCCGGCCACAATGGTGAACCGTCCCTTCTCGAGTTTCGGGCCGAGCAGTTGCGGGTTGTTGGCGTCGAAACGACCGAAGGTGATCCCGTTGCGCGCACCCCACCAGACCGTGTTGTCGTCGTTCACGCAGCCCCAGATGCCCTCGAAGTTGCCGTCGTTTCTCAAGTTGCCGAAAAATGAGTTCACGTCCTTGAGGCCGACGCGCTGCTCTCGTACGGCGATCACGGTCACCCAGGTGCAACCGCCACCCTGAGTGAGCGAGTCGAAGGCTTTTTCGTCCATGCACACGAGTTCCTGCTGCAGGAAGACGAGGGCGCTGTGACCGTTGAGTTCCTTGACCTCCTTGCGCAAGGAAGGGCGGCCAGCCCCGGCTTTTTTGCGGCCTGCATCGCGCTTGACGAAATCCCTGCCAGCAAAGCCGGCGACCTGGTTCTGCCAGAGCGAGACGCGGTCACCGTCCTCGACGGTGACGCCGCGATCAGCGTCGAGATCGAGGATGAGATCCCTCGGCAAATGCGCGGGCGCGGCGTGAATGGACGCGGCGACGAGAATGCTGATGAGATGTTTCATATCATTTCAATTGTTGCTCGAGCCATGGCGCGACTTTTTCCACCCAGCGCGCCGCATGTTCGCGGAGGCCAGGGCCGCTGAAGTGGACCCCTTTGCCGCCGCTCTCGCGAAGGCTGCCCTTGATGGCATCGCTGTCGGGCCCCTCGAGCGCGACGCCGTCCTTCCACAACGACGCTTGCGCGGCGCGGATGTCGGGCGAGGCTTCGTCGCCCGGAACATGGTAGCTCACCTGGGCCACAAACCACGGAACGTCCCAGCCGGTCTCGCGGCGTGATTCGCAGATGAGTTTTTCCAAGTATTCGCGATACAGATTCCCGGGGAGCGTCCGCGTCTTGTCCGCCTGGTTGGCGTCGCTCTCGCCCTGGTGCCAGAGCACGGCGCGGAAGCCTCGCGTAGGGAGTTGTTTCATCCGGGCGACGAATGACGTGTAAGCCGCTCCTTTGCTCTCCCATTCGCCGCCGGGAAGTTTTCTCACGTTGCCCTCGATGGTGGGCGGATTCGGGAAAGTGCTCCCTTTTGGCAGCCATTCACGGACACTCGTGGCTCCGATGCCGCAGGCGATGAAGCCCACGGGAACTGCGAAGCGCTCCGCAATCGCGTCGCCAAACGGAGGGACGAAACTGCCGCCGCCGCCGCTTGCTCCGGGCTGGGGGTCATTGGAGAGCTGCCAGCGTTTGCCGTGGAAGGTGGCAATCCTGCCCGTTTTCGTGCGTTGCTTTTCTGCGCCGTGATTGGCGGAGTTCGACTGGCCCGCGACGACGAAAACCTCACCCACGCCGACATGTTCGACTGCCGTCTCGGAAAGCGTCTTTCCTCCACTCGAAGCCCGGACTTCGAGGCGGTACCAGCCACCAGCCGGGGCGTCCATTTTCGCCTCGAACGCTGCTCCTGTGAATGCGGGCTGCAACTTCCTCCACTCCTCCGCTTTCCCGTCAATGACGAGGCGCGCCTCGATCGCCACGTCCTTTGCATCGGCGTCCGCGAGACCGCCGCTGATCGGGATGGCGCCCTTGTTTTTGGACTCGCGCTGGATGACTTGAAAGTCCGTGGGCCCTGCAATGGTGAGGGTTGCCGCGGACAGTGGAGCGGCCAGGAAGGCGGCGATTGCGAGAAGTGAGAGCTTCATGGTTGGTTGTTCCGGAGTGGTTGCCGCGGATTCCGGCTCATTGCTCCGCGTAGGTGGATTTCATCTTCCAGCTTTTAATATCTTTCACCATGACATCACCGCCTTTGCTGAAAAGGCGGATGCCTGTATTTCCGGCCGCATACTTGTGGGAGGCGACGACAGCCTGCCGTTCGTTGGCGAAAACTTCGATCATGTTTTTGTCGAGGAAGACGCGCAGTTCGAGGTTTTCCCCGGCTTTCAATTCGAAGGGAGCCTTTGTGGCGCCAAGGCTCAGGGTCTTGCTGCCGCGATCCACCGTGATCGGGAAGCCGCTCCTGCCGTCCTTGTCGCAGTAAAGCTCGACACCAAACTGCGCTGCGGTGCCCGGCTGGATGGAAATCTTCAATTCAATGTCGTCCCCGGCAATGTCCTTGAGCATCGCCGGAGAATCAGCCTTCACGGAAAAGCCGGCTTCGCTCTTTTCACCGTGCCGGAGCGTCTCGAGTTCGCGCAGGGGTTTGATGCGGAGCACGCCGTCCTCCGGCAGGCTCAGTTCGCGCGGCAGCGACTGGATGCCGGTCTGAGGAAAGCCGAGATTGCACCACGCCCACATCACTCGGCGGCCGTCGGGGGTCAGCACGCTCTCCGGCGCGAAGAAATCCCAGCCCTTCCAGTTCATGCGCGCATGAAAGTCGGGCGTGAATTTCTCACCCTTCCATTCTCCGAGATAGTAGCGGCAGCCAAGGGTGTGGCTGATGCAGAGGAGCATGTCCTTTTTACCGATCTTGAAAAAATTGGGACAGGAGATGTCCTCGTTTTTCTTCACATCCGGCATGTCGGTGGTGAGGAAGAGGCCGAGGTAATCCCAGCTCTTGAGATCGGCGGACTTGAAGAGGGTGGGGGGCTTTCCGCTGCCGGGTGAACCGCCGGAGAGCGCGTAGTAATTGCCGCCATCCATCCACGCATCCGGATCCCAGTTCGCGATTTTGCCCCCGTCCTGGCCGGGCCGGATGATCGGTTCGAGTGCCATCGGCTCGCTCCATTTCTCCAGCTCGTCATCTTCCGCAATGGCGATCTGATTCCGCCCCGATCCTTGTCCGTGGTAGATGATCGCAGGCCGGCCTTCCTTCGTGAAAAAACCGGTGCCGCTGAACATCCCGTGTCTGGTCTTCGGCGGGGTGAGCGTGGTCGGGTGCCACTTCCAATGCAACATGTCGGTGCTGGAAACATGTGCGAAGGAGAACCCGTCGCGGTGGGCGTAGATGTAGTGAAGGTGATAGCGTCCCTTCCAAAAGAAGGCGCAATTGGGATCGCCCGGCATCCCGTTGCCGGGGCCGGGATGTGCGAGGTGATAGGTCAGCCAATTCGCCGGCGGACTGGCCGGGCGCGAAGGCTTTTCGTAGGCGAACGGAACCTCCTTGCCGGTCTTGGCGAGGAACTCCGCGCGAACTCCGTCCAGCACCAGTTTGCCGTCCTCCACTTTTGCGCCGCCCGTAAGCTGGGTGATCGGGAAGCGTGCAGTCTGATCCTCCGCTTTCTTGTCGTCGAAAGTCCACCATGCCCACGGTGTTGGCTCCGATGCCGCGTTCGGTTTCAGGCTGGCGATTTGCTCCGCCGACAGGGCTTGCGCGTAAATGCGGGCGTCATCAATCGCCCCGGCGAAATGCGCAGGGGCGGTCTGGGCGCGATGCCGTTTCCCGATCCCCACTGTGCTGGCCGGTCCGAACTCCAGGAGATCGCCCGTGATCGCATGTTGCGAATACACCTTTCCATTCCGGTAAACGGTGACCTGTCGGCCCGAGTAAACGATCGCCATCTGCACAAATGTCCCCGGGGCTGAATCCTCGCCAGGGAAGTCCCCCTGGTTCTTCTGCGAGCGGTGCCAATGATCGCTGCCGGCCATCCATTTTGCGGGCGTCACCTCACCAAACACGACGGCATCGAAATGATCACGTCCGTCCTCGATGGTAAGTGCGCTTCCGCCGCGCTGGGTCAGGTTGGCTGGCGCGACCCAGACGACGAGGGTTTTGTCCTTGAGTGCATCCGGCTCCGCGCCGTCCGCGGCGAGTGAGAGCGCGGAGAGCAGGATGGTGACGAGTGGTTTCATGATCGGCGGTTTCATTTCTCAAATCCCAAATCCTTTCCTTCGTGGAGCGCAACACCGATTTGTTCCAGGCTGTCCTGGCGGCCGTTGTACCAGAGCAGCCATTTCCCGCCGTCAAAAATTGCATAAGGCTTGTAGCATGCGAGGTGGTCCCATTTGTTTTTACCGGGGGAGATGACCGGGTTTGCGGGATGTCGCTGCCAGTTGGTGATGCCGTCCTTGCTGCGCGCCAGGCAGATTCGCGCCGTCGCTTCATCCTGAAAGCCGATGTAAAACATCACGTGCCAGTCACCGACTTTCTCGACCTGGCATCCGGTGACCTTGTGCTTTTCCCACGGACTTTTCGGCTCCGCGGTGAAGACAGGATTGGCCGCGTGCTTTGTCCAGACAAGCCCGTCCGGGCTGGTGGCGTAGCCGATCGCATTCGGTTCACCCTGTTCGCCGCCGGAGTACCACATGCGGAAAAGCCTGGTCGCCTCGTCCCAGAGAACCGACGGGCACATCACGGCGAGGTTCAACTCCCACGGCTGATCGGCGGTCAGCACCGGCTTGTCGCTCATGCGTTTCCAATTCACGCCGTCCATGCTGGTCGCGTAGCCGATCCACGATCGGGTTTTGGTCTGGCCGGTGTACCACAGATGATAAGTGTCGCCCTTCTTCAGCACGCAGGGCCGGTTGATTTCATCCTCCCAGCCCGTCTCCGCGCGCGGGCCAAACACGATCCGCGGCGGCTCGCTCCAATGGATGCCATCCTTGCTCTCGACCATCGCGAGCGATTTTTTCGGCCGCCAGGAAAGATACATCCGCCAGGTGTCGCCCTCGCGCAAAACCGAGATGTCGAAGCATGTCCCGTATTTTCCACCCATCACTGGATTGCCAGCGAACTTCCGCCAGCCTCCGGAAGTCTCGGCGGCGGCGGGCGCGGGCAATGGCCCGGTGACTTGGGCGGGCGAAGCAGTCTTGTCCGCGGCAGCAGGGGGCGCTTTCCCCGGCTGCGGGCGTGCGCCGGGAAAAACCACGGGCACATCGTTCGCCTGTTTCGGGCCTGGGGTGCTGCGGCCTTCGGTGACAAATTTCTCCATCAGGGCCGTGAGTTCGGCGACGATGCCGGGCTTTTCAGCGGCCAGATTTTTCGTTTCGCCGGGGTCTGCGTCGAAGTCGTAGAGCTGTGGCGACTCCGGGCCACCGCCCTTGCTCCAGCCGCCGCTGCCGGCGCACAGCGCGAGCTTCCACTGGCCGCGGCGGATGGCGAATTTCCCCTGGATGCTGTGATGTACGACGGCATCGCGCGGCGCGGGCTTGTCAGTGCCGAGCAGGGCGGGGAGGAAGCTCACGCTGTCCTCGCCGGCGTTGTCGGGAAGTTTCGCGCCGACGACATCCGCGCATGTCGCCATGAGGTCGGTGTGGCAGATCAGCCGCGTGTTTTGCGAGCCGGCTTTCACTTTCCCCGGCCAGCGC
Source organism: Prosthecobacter debontii (assembly GCA_945861385.1). Classification (GTDB taxonomy): domain Bacteria; phylum Verrucomicrobiota; class Verrucomicrobiia; order Chthoniobacterales; family Chthoniobacteraceae; genus SXWH01. Next base: position 10,174 of record CAMAUI010000002.1, on the reverse strand, counting down.
ACGAGGAAGGGCACGCGATGGCCGCCCTCCCAGATGTCGGCCTTGAAGCCGCGAAACTGCCCGCTGGCGAAGTGGCCCTGCTTCTCCAGATTGCCAGTGCCGGCGGCGGGGGAGCAGCCGTTGTCGCTGGTGAAAATGACGAGTGTGCTTTCGGCGAGGCCGGTTTTTTCCAGCGCGCCGAAGATCTCACCGACCGCGGCATCGGTCTGCATCACGAAGTCCCCGTAAGCGCCGAGCCCGCTCTTTCCCTGCCACTCGGAGGTGGGCAGGATGGGCGTGTGCGGCGAGGTCAGCGGCAGGTAGATGAAAAACGGCTTGCCCGCCCTGGCATCCGCGGCGCGCTGGCCGATGATCTCGACAGTCTTGCGCGAGAGCGCGGGCAGCACGTCCACCGCCTCGAAGCCTGGAGCGGCGGCCCCTTTCCGCAGCCATTGTTTTTGCGCGGTCGGGGCCTCCGTGTAGCGGTCATTCTCGATGAATGCGAAGGGCGGCATGTCCAGCGACGCGCTGATGCCAAAAAAGTAATCGAACCCGCGGGCGAGCGGCCCCTCGGTGATCGGCTCGGCGAGCTTTTGGGCGGGGGGCAGGTTCATGCCGAGATGCCACTTTCCGACGGCGGCGGTGAAATAGCCGTGCTGTTTCAGCAGTGCCGCGACCGTCAGCCGGTCGGCTGCGATCAGCGGTTTCGAGGCGCCGTCGAGCACCCCGTTTTGCAGCCGCGTGCGCCACGCGTAGCGCCCGGTGAGCAGACCATAGCGTGTGGGAGTGCAGACGGAGGAACCGCTGTGCGCGTCAGTGAAGGCCATGCCCTGTGCCGCAAGCTTGTCGAGATGCGGCGTCTTGATTTTTCCGCGCTCCGGATTCAGGGCCTGCACATCGCCATAGCCGAGGTCGTCGGCGAGGATGTAGAGGATGTTCGGCCTTGCTGCCGCAGCGGCACGAAGGGCGGAAGGTGAGATGAGCAGGAGGAGGCAAAGGGCGAGATTTTTCATGATGGATCGGATCGGCGATGCGCACGCACACGCACAGCGGTGAAAAAGAAGCGGATGCATTCCCCGCAGGCGCATCCGCTGGTGGCCAGTAAAAAGTTGCGCCGCCACCCCGGCAGGAAGCGCAGCCCGATGCTACGCCGCGCGGCCTGCGCGGCTGCCCGCGAAGGCTCGCGCGCGTTCGCCGGGGCTGAGTTCGCGCCAGTGGCCGGTCGCGAGGCCTTCGAGATCCAGTTCCCCGATGCGGACGCGGATCAGCCGGAGCGTGGGATGGCCGATGGCGGCGGTCATGCGCCGGACCTGATGATTTTTTCCCTCGATCAACGAGAGCGCGATCCAGCAATCGGGGACGTTTTTGCGGAAGCGGATGGGCGGATTGCGCGGGGGGATGAATGGCTGCGGATCGAGGAGCCATGCGCGGCACGGGAGCGTGGCATGGCCGGCGAGCAGGACGCCGCGCTGAAGACCGGCGAGGGATTCCGCGGTGGGGATTCGCTCGACCTGCGCCCAGTAGGTGCGGGCGTGGGCGTTCTCGGGGGCGAGAAGTTTTTTGTTCAGGAACGGCTCGTCGCTCAGCAGGAGGAGGCCCTCGCTTTCGGCGTCGAGTCGCCCGATCGGGTACACATCCGGCGGAAAGCCGAACTCCGCGAGTGTGCGGTGCCTGGATCCGTCGGGCGTAAATTGACTGATTACCCCGTAGGGCTTGTTAAACGCGATGAGCATGAGGTGTCGAACCCGACAGCCCTCAGTTTTCAGAATTCCTTTGTAAAGCGCATAAACAAAAGGCCCGGAGTTCGCGCGGCAAATTCACACCCTCTCTCCGCTACGGGCGCGCTACGCACGGCGCTGCTCCGTCTGTGAAATATGCGGTTGCAGTCCTCCCGGCGCGGCCATGGCGTGCGCCGTATCGGCAGGGCTCAGGTAAACGTGGGCAGTTCGTATCCCTTGCGATATTCGCGGCGGACGATGGTCTTCGTCGCCTCCGCGTGGTTCGGAAAGGTGAGTGTCGCCTTGTCCCAGCGGAGTTCCTGATTCGGGAAGCGCGACGCTTTTGCGCAAAGGAGGCCGGCTTCCGCGATGCCCGCGGCGTAGGAGAACGGCGTCTGGACGAATGCGTCGGGTTTGCCGAGGATTTTGTCCACCCACGCATGCCAGTGGTTGCGCGCGGTCACCGTTCCCTGGCCGGCGATGGTCTTGAAATCAACGGGCTTCCCGCCGATCCAGACCTCGACGCCGCCTTCCGGCTGGACGAACAGCACGCCGCCTTCGCAGACCACGAGCGTTCCCGTGCCCGGCCATTTTCCCGCTGGCAGCCCGAGTGACGCACGCGATGGCGCCTGGGACTGGTCCGCGTAGGTGACGGCGAAACGCCCGTTCGCGAAGCGCTCGGCGGGAACGGCGTAGGTCAGCGTGGATTTCATGAAGCGCGTGTAGTAGAACCCGCTCGGCTCGTGGGTGTGGCACTGCACGGCGACCGGCGATGGCAGGTCGTAGGCGAAATAGAGGACATCGAGAAGATGCGTACACCAGTCGCCGAGCTGGCCGGTGCCGTAGTCCCACGAAGAGCGCCATTGCAGGCTGATGAGCCCCGGGCGGTGTGGCGCGTCGAGTGCGCAACCGAGCCAGAGCGTCCAGTCAATGTTCGCCGGCGCCGGCGTGGGCTCCTGCAGGCCGCCATACCAGAAATAGCCCTGCTTTCCCTCCGGCGGGCCGCCGACCCAGACGTGCGCCTCGATCGCCTTGCCGAGCAGCCCACGGCGCAGGATGTCCACCGCGTGCTGGCGTCCCACCGGCCCCATGCGCTGGTTGCCGGTTTGCGTGATGAGTGTCGGGCGTGCCTTGATGGCATCTTCGATGGCGACGACTTCGGAGAGCTGCTGCACGAGCGGTTTCTGCCCATAGACGTGCTTGTTGGCCTTGAGTGCGTAGAGATCCACGATGGCGTGGTTATGGTCGGGTGTGCAGCAGAGGACGGCGTCGAATTTGTCGGCGTGCTTCTCGAAGCCCTCGCGGAAATCGCGGCAGGTGAACGCATCGGGATGCTCCTTCGAGACCTTCGCGAGCGCGTTGGAATCCACATCGCAAAGACCTGAGAAGACGACATCGGCGTGCTTTTTCAACTGCATGCGATCGTGCGGCGCGATGCTGCCGCCGGTGCCGACGTGGTAGATTTGCAATTTGCCGTTCTTGTTCGTCTGCGCGCGTGCCCGCGGCGAGAGCGCGGCGATGCCGGCGGTGAGGATGGCGCCGTTTTTCAGGAAGGTGCGGCGGGTGACGGGATGCGTTGAGGTGTGGTTTGTTTTCATGGTTGGATGCGCGGATGATGGCTGGCGGGACAGCCATTTCAACACCGGATTTTTCACTCCGATGCACCCCTCAATTTATCGCCTGGATGGGCCTGAAAAAACACGTGCTGAGTGGAGGGATGGCGATGTCACGGCAGACGAGCGCAGGGCAGGTCGGGCAGCCACGCACGTTTTTCTCCACGCTGACGACGCTTGTTGTCACGGGTTGGGCGGCAGCACTCAAGCGCCGGAGCAGATTCATTCCGGTCATGCGGTGGATGAATCCGGCAGTTGCGCTGTTACGAGCGGGTTTTACGCCATCGCCCGCTCAATGCTGTGCTCGAAGGGGTCGCTCACTTCCGCGAGCGTCGCTGCGAGCGTCGCGCCGTGGGCGGTGAGGCCGAGGACTGCGGCTTGCACGCGCTTTTCCAAATCGAACGACAGGCGCGGCGTGCGTCCGGCCTGCTGGCCATGCACGACTTTCATGTAGTGCGACGCGCCGAGTGAGAGGTCGCAGCACCGTGGCTGCGGCGCCCCGGCGACCTGTGGCTGCGGCGCCCCCGCCGCCGGCCGTTGCAGCGACGCCTCGTCGCTGGCGTCGCCCCGCGGCGAGGGCGCCGCGGCAACGGACGGCGACGAGGGCGTCGCAGCCACATCGAACACCGGGCCGGCGAGGATGATGACGTCGCCCGCGGACTTGAACGCCTGCGTGGTGATGTGCTTCGCGTCGTCAATGAGACCGACCATGCCGACGGTCGGCGTGGGATCGATCGGACCGGCGGGGCTTTGGTTGTAGAGCGACACGTTGCCGCCCGTGACCGGCGTGCCGAATTCGCGGCAGCCCTCGGCGAGTCCCTCGACGCTCTCGCGGAGTTGCCAGAACAGCTCGGGATTATGCGGGTTGGCAAAGTTGAGGTTGTCCGTCACCGCGAGCAGGCGCGCGCCGCTGCACGTGAGATTCCGCGCGGCCTCGGCGATGGCGATGCGCTTTTGCTTCCGGTGGAAAATGGATGCTGCTCCCGCGGGGCGCGATTCTCTTGGCGGAGAAAAGTGACACTCGTTCGCAAACTCACTGCTTGCCGCAAAGCTCGACGACTCCTAGATTCTTCCCTGTGAAGACTGCCACCGTCGAAGATTTCACCGCCCACGTCGCCGACTACCTCGGCTGCGTCGAAGCGGGTGAGGAAGTGGCCCTCAGTCGCGGGGGCCGCGTCGTCGCGCGTGTCTCCCCCGCGCAGATGCCAGCCCCGACGAAAGGCCCGGCGAAGAAGCCTGACATCATGGCGAGGCTCAACGCGCAATACGGTGAGCGGTGCATGTCCGCCAAGGGCGCTGCGGAGATCATTGACGGCATTCGCTCACGCGAATGATCGCGTATCCGGATACGAGCTTTCTCGTCAGCCTTTACGTCAGGCAGATTCACTCGCCCCGCGCCGCCGCACACTTTGCCGCGATGCAGGAGCCGTTGCACGTCACGGATCTCGTCCTCTACGAATTTCGTCTGGCCGTTCGTTTGGCCGTCTATCGCGCCGAGCATGGTGCGCCCGATGTGGTCACGCGCGAGGACGCCGCCTCTGCATTCGCCAACCTTGAATCCGACATCGCCGACGGCAGCCTCGTGCTCGTTGCCTACGACTGGCCGTCAGTGCTCGCGACCTCCGAACGCCTCGCCGCCGCGCACGGAATGGACTCCGGCTATCGCGCGTTCGACATCCTCCACGTCGCCACCGCACAGCAGTTCGCAGCCACCGAATTCCTCACATTCGACGGCAAACAGCGCGAGCTTGCCAAGAGCGAAGGGCTGCTTGTTCCACTGTGAATCGAACGGACGGGCCGGATCGCGAAAAGCGACGCCATAAAGAGCATCGAAGTGCTCGACTCCACCGATGATCTCTTCGCCGGGCAAAAGACGAACTTTTCCCCCGCAGCATCACGCTGAACGCAAGTCAGCGAGGAAGCGGAGCGGCTCGCAGATGGCGAGCGCGTAGTGCGGCTGGAGGACGTGCAGGTGCGGGTCGTAGGTGACGAGGTGCGTGGCGTCTCCGTTCAGTGCGCAGAGGAGAAAGGCGATGTCGTCGGTGTCCTCGGGATAGTGGCGGAAGTGGAAGAATTCGATCAGGACGAAAGTGCCGTTCAATGCGATGGCCGACAGGAAGCGGTCTGTCGCGGTTTGCGGAGCGCCAGCTTCGATCAGCTTTTCCGCATACTCGGTGATGACGTCGGCAGTGTAGAGCAGGACGAACTCGCCACGCTCCCAACGATCCAGGATTTCGACACCGGGGCTGGCCGGATTGCGCGAATGATGCGCGGCGAGCACCACATTCGTGTCGAGAACCGCGCGAGTGGCCACCGGTTACAGGTGCTTGGAAACTTCGTCGTGCGCGCTGCGCAATTGCTCGAACGCCTGCTCGCGGGTCATGCCCGCGGCGCGCAATCGCTCGGCTTCCGCGAGCGCGCGCTCGGCAGCCGCCCTCGCCTCGGGGCTGTATTGACGGTTGCGCCTTTCTTCGAGGTCGGTCTGCGTCCGCAGGAATTGGATGATCCGCTTGTCGAGATCGGGGATCATACGAACGCGCTCATCGAGATCCGGCGGCAGTTCAATCGTGATGCTCATGCGCGGAAGTCTATCCGGCGATTGCGATGTGGCGAGCGGGTTTTGCGCCATCGCCCCGTGCTTACGCGCCTTCTACGGCAGGCAACGGGAAACGTGTGAGAAAATCAGCGGGGTTGATCACCGGAACCAGACTATTGCGAAAGTCGTCCTCGTTTCGCGTCATGATCCAGTCTGCACCACACGCGCTCGCGGATGCGACCTGCAAGGCATCCTCAAAATCCGGCAGTCCCATCGCGCGCGCATCGCGAGCCTCAGCATCGCCCGCCGTGGCCACATGCGCCCAAGCGAGGATTCGATCCACTTCGGCGAGAGCCTCCGCCTCTGTCCGTCCGCGCCTGAGCAGGTAATACGCGGTCGCCAGTCCGTGCCACGCGACGAACAACTCCGCGCCCAATTCCTCGCACCTCGCAATCGCCGCATCGCTCTCATCCGCCAAGCCCGGACGATTCAGCAGCACATCCAGCAGGATGTTCGTATCGAGCAGAATCCGCATCGCAGCTTACGGCTTCACATCATACTTCGCCGCGTAATGCGCCATCCGCGCATCGTCCACCGATTCGCCGGGCGCAAGCCGCACACTCCCCTTCGCCTGCCGCGCCCAATCGCGCGCGCTCCGCTGCCGAATCGTCGGGCGATCCTCTGCCGACACCGCGCTGCCGCGAAAGCGCGCATCCAAATGCCGATACAACTCCCGCTGCTCCGGCGTCGGCAGCGTGGCAATGGCCTTCTCAATTTCCGCGAGCGTGCTCATGCCCGCACGATGCACGCTCCGCCGCGCGGCGTCAACGCGACCGTCGCGTGCCAACACGATCCGCGCTTTCAAAACTGACGAAGAACTTCCTGCCGTGCGGGCAGTGAAATGCCGATGCCGTGCATCACGTCGTTGAGAACGCTGAGCTTTAAGTCAGTGGAAGTTGTCGTCAGCGCCCAAAGGCCGGTTGTTGCGATTGGCTGTGCGTTCGCTGAATTCGCGTGACGATCAATTTCCTCCTTCGAGGTCGCGAAGTATTTCCGGTTTCTTCCACGGTCATACCGAAGCAAGCCTTCGCGCAACTCGGACTTGCGTGCCAGCAACCATGCGAGGAGGGCACGGTAACGATCAACTTTCGCATTGTGCCGTTTGAATTCCCGAGACTTCACGAACTGAATCAGTGCCGTTTCAAACTCGTTGGCTCCTTCGCGCGGTTGAGTTGGCGGAGTCGGGGATTCAGGTTGGCGCGCAATACCGCCACTCGCGGGGCTGTCGGGTTGATGGGAGGTTGGCACTCCGCCGGCGGGTTTCGGAGGAATCCCGTCACCCGGTCCAGATTCGCCGTCTGTGATTTCGAGAATCGCGCCAAACTTGAGTGCCAACTCCTTGGCTGTCGAATCAGGAACAACGTCCCTCACGGTTCTGAGCGTGAATCCAAGGTTGGACAGCGGCTCAATGAGCACACTTGGCTGCAATCCGAGAGTGGTAGCGAGGGCCTTCGCCGTCACGGGACGGCACATTGAAACCGAATTCAAGTTGGGCGGCAATTCGGCCTGCGGCTCAACTTCGTCAGAAAAAGTCGGAACGGCGCGGACAACTCCAGTGGACTGAAAGCTGAGCGTCCACACTCTGCGTGTAACTGCATCGTGATTCTGCGGGTGGGACAGTTGCCGCACCAATTCCGCGACTTCTTCGGCAGGCCCTTGGCTTCTCGCATCGTCCGTTCGCGCTTCTATGAAATAGAGAAAACACGTCGAGCGACTACAGCAGAGGTAGAGTTCCCGTCTCGCTTTCCACATCTGCCTTTCCGCCTCGTTTTCCTCAGCGGGATTCCAGTCTTCCGTTTCCACGTCACGCGGGAATCCTTCGATGATGACGACGGGGAATTCCTGTCCCTTGATATACTTGTCCACCAGTTCTGCGGATTCCTTGCTGAAGCAGTTGTGATACGTGAATCGCCCAAGTTTCTCGTAGTCAAAAGCGTCATCCTCCGCACTGAACCGCACCCAAAGCACATCGTTCTTTCCGAACCCTTCGTTCGCGAGTTGGGAAAAGATTTCGTCGCAAGAGGAAGCTTTCGACACCGTGAACGACCAGTAGTTGCCAGGGTGCGAGTCGTTCCAGATTCCCAGCGAGGTTCTTTCATCGCGGCGTGCGCCGCGCTCGCCAACCTCGAAACCGAACTCGTCTCGTAGCTGCTCAAGAGTGGGGATGATCTTTGGCCCACTACGGGCAAACCAGCGAAACATCAGCGCAAGACTTCCCGCATACACCGGAAACGGATTGCGGTAATTCCTACGCAGTTTGCGCGTGTGGCCGCTGAAACTGATGCCGCGAATGAGGTGCGCGTCGGTTCCTACGAGCCGGAGTAGTTGATGGCGATCACACGCGATTGCGAGATAGCGGCGCAGTTCGTCCGTCTGTTGCTCTCCGGCCCTCAACCATTGCACGATTTTCGCATGGTGTTCCGGCGGGATGTCGTGTGCCTCATCAATCACCAGCACGTTGCACTCCGGCGGGATTTCGCCAGTCCATCGGCGAAAGACAGGTCGGTTGAAGCGCACGTTCAAAGAGCTTTCGAGTTTGGAATACTCCGCGACAAACCGAGACCAGAGTTCTTCCAGCCCACGAACCTGCTTTTCCTTTCTCGCCATCGCGAAGATTGAGCGATTGGCGAGCGTCGGCAGCCCGAGTTCGACAGCACGGGCTTCAAATGGGGTGAGACTCCACGAAGATTCCGCTCCATCCGGATTCGGCTCGACGCGTTTGTCCGATGCGAAAACGAACAAGGAGTAGGCGAGCAGCACACTCTTGCCCATGCCCGCAGAGCCATTGATAGCCCACCATCCCGTCGTGGGCTCAAAGGAACGGAACAACTCCACATCAATCGCATTCCGACACCGAGCCACGTAGCCGAGAGCGTTGCCGAGTTCGGGATGCCCCACTTCCGAAAGCGGCAGCCCGCGACGCAGTGCCCCAAGCAGCGCACTTTGTCCGGCTCGCACAATTCGCTCCGCCTGAGTAAGCGCTCGGAGTTCTTCATTAAGTCGCAGCCCGGAAATCAGACGAAAACGGATTCGCCCTTTCTGGTATTCGAGATTCGGCCCGATGTAGTCGCGAGAAACCACCCATGCCTCGATTCTCAGATCGCGAGAGATGCCACGAAGATAGCTCATCAGCGCCCGTGCATGATTCTCGACTTGGCGCTTGGTATTTCGCCATCCCTCAGGTCGCTCGATATTCCACGGACCACCGGGACGCGGTTGCTCGTCTCTCGCTGAACCGAATATGGGAGGCTCTTTGCATTCAATGATGAATACACGATCCACCAACGGGGAACTGGCGTGCAATAGATGATCGATCTCGTATCCAGCGAGACGCTCCTCATGCACGTCAGGACGATAGAGAGGAATGTTGGAAAGGACGGCGAACGGGAATGTGTCCCGGAGTTTGATCCCGACCTGTTCCTCGAAGCGCATAATCCGTGGGTGCGTTATGAAGCCATCGCCCGCTCGATGCTGTGCTCGAATGGATCGCTCACTTCCGCGAGCGTCGCGGCGAGCGTCACGCCGTGGGCGGTGATGCTCAGCTTGTCGCCGCCGACGGTGCCGAGGCGGCTGTGCGGGATCTTTGCGGTTGCGAGGGCGGCGAGGACGCGGGCGGCGTTTTCGGGGGCGATGCCTAGGATGATGCGGCTCTGGCTTTCGCCGAAGAGCAGCGCGGCGCGGGCGGCGTGGGCGGGATATTTGTCGAGCGCGGGGCCGCTGGGGAGTTCGATGGTCGCGCCGAGTTTTCCGCCGATGCAGCTTTCGGCGATGGCGACGGCGAGGCCGCCTTCGCTGCAATCATGCGCGCTTTTCACGAGGCCTTCGCGGATAAGGCCGAGCACCGCAGCTTGCACGCGCTTTTCCAGATCGAACGACAGCCGCGGCGTGCGGCCGGCTTTCTGGCCGTGCACGACTTTCATGTAATGCGACGCGCCGAGTGAGAGGTCGCCCGCGGCGGGATCGAGCACGGGGCCGGCCAGGATGATCACGTCGCCCGCGGACTTGAACGCCTGCGTGGTGATGTGCTTCGCGTCGTCAATGATGCCGACCATGCCGACGGTCGGCGTGGGATCGATCGGGCCGGCGGGCGATTGGTTGTAGAGCGACACGTTGCCGCCCGTGACCGGCGTGCCGAATTCGCGGCAGCCCTCGGCGAGTCCCTCGACGCTCTCGCGGAGCTGCCAGAACAGCTCGGGATTGTGCGGGTTGGCAAAGTTGAGGTTGTCCGTCACCGCGAGCAGGCGCGCGCCGCTGCACGTGAGATTCCG
>CAMAUI010000001.1 GCA_945861385.1 Prosthecobacter debontii | reverse complement strand
GACATTGCCGGCCGGCGCATGGACCGGACGCAGAAATTTGAATTTCCGCGTGTGCGCGCGGCGATCGAGGCGGGGATGCCCGTGGTGGTCTTCCGCCGATGGAGCAAGGAGCGCGATTATCTGCACACGACATTCGCCCGGCGCTTCCCGGAGGATCCCGCCGCGATGCTGCCCCGCGCCGACATGAATGACCGGAAGCTGTGGCCGCAGCGCGGTGAATTCGTGCATGCGAGCATCGTGAACGGTTTCAATGTCCCGCGCGGGGAGGTCATTTTCACGGAGAGCTGGAGCGAGCAGGCGCGCGACCGCCGGATGCGCATCGAGGAAATGGAGGGCACGAGCTACATGGCGTGCCAGCCCCGGTTCACATGATGCGCCTCATTCTGCTGGCGCTCGCCGCTGGGGCGGTCGCCGGCGAGCCATCGCGGACGTGGACCCTGCGCGATGGCCGCACGTTCGACGCGCCGCTCGCGGCGGCGGACGGATTGCGCGCGACGTTTGCGCCGGAGGAAAAGCCGGCGTTTGTCGTGGCGATCTCGCAGCTTGCGCAGGCGGATGCCGGCTTCATCGGAAACTGGCGCGCGGACTGGCACCGGCCGCTCATCCTGCCGGCGCGCCTCGCTCCGTGGCCCGCATCGGCCGCGGCCCCGGCGGGTGAGGTGCGGTTTCGCGGGGAGGATGCGGGTATTTTCAACTACGAGAGCGCGAACTTCCGCATCGCCTCCGAGGTGCAGCTTCCCGCGGGAGCCGTGGGCGATCTCGCAAAAGTCTTCGAGGCAACGCGCGCCGCGCTCATCGCGATGCCGCTCGGCCTTCACGCGGGCGGCGAGCGCGCGAGCTATGATGTCTCGCTGCTGCGCGATGCGGAGAGTTACAAAAGCGCGGGCGGGAACGAGGGCACCGGCGGAACCTATGTCGCGCGCTCGCGGCGGGTGCTGGTGCTGCTGCCAAACATCGGCATCGAGGAGGGGAAGACCGGTATCCGGCTGAATTACGGCGGCAATTTATTCGTGCTCAAACATGAGGTCACGCATCAGCTCATGGCGCGCTGGCATCGGGGGATGCCCCACTGGGCGTGGGAGGGAATTGCCGAAGTCGTCGCATCGCTGCCCTATGCCCAGGGCCAGTACACGCTGCGCAATCCCGGCGCCGGCATGCGCGACTACGTGCTGAAGTGGCGCAAGTCGAAGGATTCCCGCACCATCAAGCTCGTCGTTCCGGCGCGGTTGATGGCGATGAGCAGTGCGGATTGGAAATCGTCGGTCGAGCAGCAGGAGGCCTACGATCTCTACAACTCCGCCGCGCTGCTCACGCTGTATTTCGTCCTGCAGAATGGCGGCGCACCGTTCGCGGGCTTCCTCGACGCGTTACGCCGGGGCGATGATCCGGCGATTGCCGAGCGGGTGCATCTGCTCGGGGGGAAATCGCGCGAATCGCTGGCGCCAGATATCATCGCGCTCGCGCGGAAACTTGGGATCGAAGTGAAGCTGTGAGCAATTCGAAGCTGATGGTTTTCACTGAAAAACCCGTGAGCGACACAAGCAGCGAGCCTTGCCTGTTCATCACCCGTGCTAGGTTCATCGCGAGCCTGAGCCGGAACGATGCAGTTGGTGCGGCGCGATGCGTCCGGAACACAGGCTTCCAGCCTGTGCGGTGGGCAGGCATCATGCCTGCGGCGTCCGCACCATTCGGTGCATGGGTCAGCGGGCTGGAAGCCCACTGGCCGCACAGGCTGGAAGCCTGTGTTCCACTTCGCCGCGCTCCCGCAACTGCATCGTTCCGGCTGAGTTCACACCCCGAAAGTATTCCGCCTTCGAAAAGTGGCAGCGCCTTTTGTCGTCCAGATGAATGGTCACCGTACTCCCACTCCAATTCTGGCCATCTTCGACCGCGATCCGATGGAACACCTCGATGGAGGCGAATAGCGCGTCCGAGAAATCCATGACCTCTGCACCGGTGTCGGGATTCTGAAGGCGGTGGTCACCTTGTACCTGCACGCGGGGAGTTCGTAGGAGACCTTGAGTTCAAGCAAAGCATGGTTTTCACCTTCGCTCGAACTCGTCTTCATCGTTTGTTCCATCCCCTCACATGAATGAGGACCGACAGGGGTAGATGTTTCTTGCCGAGCAGTATCAGTGTGATACTAGTTCCCCGTGCCGCGCAAAGTCCGCCAGCTTATTCAGGATCTTGAACAAGCCGGGTTCGAGTTCGCGCCCGGCAAGGGCAGTCATCGAAAATTTTACCATCCGGGCACACGGCAGGTCGTCCTGATCTCCGGTGGCCTCGGCGATGATGCCCGTCACTATCAGGAGCGCGACGTGAAGCGGGCGCTCGCAACCTTCAAAAAACCAAAGCCATGAAAGCCAAAAAACACTACCTCAAGCTGGTCGAGTGGAGCGCCGAGGATCGCTGCTACGTCGGCACCTGCCCCGAACTCATGCTCGGCGGCGTCCACGGTGACGATGAAACCCGTGTCTATCGAGACCTCTGCGAGGCTGTCGAGGAAGTCATCGCGCTCAAAAAGAGCATGGGTGACCCGCTTCCCGAATCGCTCGCGGACAAGGAATTCAGCGGGAAATTCGTCCTGCGGGTTGACCCTCAGATCCACCGTCTTCTCGCGCTGCGCGCCCTGCAGGAAGGCGAGAGCTTGAACAGCTACGTCGCCGCGAAGCTCGCAGGGGTTTGACTGCCTGCAAGCTGGCCGGCAAATTCGCGGATGCGGGTGCGGACGGCGGCGAGGCCGTTGAGGCGCGTGGGCGAGATCATCCGGGTGAAGCCGAGGTCTTCGAAGACCGAGGGCTCGGCGGTTGCGACATCGGCAGGTGCGCAGCCATCGTAGAGTTCGCACATGAGTGCGACGAGGCCCTTGACCATCGGCGCATCGCATTCCATGCGGAAACGGCACACCCCTTCCTCGATCGAGCACACGAGCCACACGCGGGACTGGCAGCCGTGGACGCGGTGGTCGTCGGTGAGTTGCTCCGCAGCGGGCGCGGGCCACTTTTTCGCGCGCGACATGAGCGCGGCGAGGCGCTCGTGCGGGTCTTCGATGATGGAGAGGCGCTCGACTAGCTGACGTTGCTTTTCCGCGACGGTCACTTCGCGGCGAGCGCGTCCTCGATGGCCTTGGTGACTTTTTCAGCGTCGGGCTGGGCGCCGGGCTCGAAGCGGGCGATCACCTTGCCGTCGCGACCGATGAGGAATTTTCCGAAGTTCCATTTCACATCGCCTGGGAACGGCGAGCCGGGGCCGCTGAGTTCCTTGTAGAGCGGATGCTGCTCGGGGCCCTTGACGTGGAGCTTGTCCATCATCGGGAAGGTCACCTTGTATTTTGTTTCGCAGAATTGCTTCACGTCCGCGTTGGTGCCGGGCTCCTGCGCGCCGAAGTCGTTGCACGGGAATCCGACGACGACGAGGCCCTTGTCCTTGAGCTTGTCGTAGAGCGATTGAAGGCCGGCGTATTGCGGCGTGTTGCCGCAGCGGCTGGCGACGTTGACGGCGAGGACGACCTTGCCCGCGTAGGCCTTCAGCGAGGTGTCCTTCCCGTCAATGTCCTTGAGCGGGATGGAGTAGATTTTCGGTTCCTCGGCAATGGCGGAGGCTGCGGTGCAGACGATGGCGGTGATGATGGTGTGGAGTGGTTTCATGCGGTGAGTAGATTGATGTTTGGGATGGAGTGAAAGCTACGATTTTTTAACGTCGTAGCAGTAAATGAACTCCTGGTCGCGGAGGTAAAGTTTGCCGTTGGCGATGACGGGGTGGACCCAGATGCCGCCCTGCCGGTTCCGGTTCGCGGCCTGCGGTTCGAGTTTGAAGCGGCCCTTCTCGCTCCATGCCGCTGGCGATGCCTCGGCAAGGACCACGGTGCCGCTCCGTTCATCCAGACAATAGAGCATGCCGTCTGCGTAGCCCACGGCGCCTTTGCCCAAGCCCTTGCCCGTCCACTTCACGCTGCCGTCGGCGAAGCTCATGCACGTCCATCCGCCTTTGCCGCTGTGGCCATAAAGGTGGTCGCCAACGAGGATCACGCCGCCGTGGTGGTTCTCCATGTCCTTGTTCATGAAAACGTCCGCAGCCGCACCGCCGGAAATTTTCACCTTCTTGCAGCCGACGCCGTAGCCGCTGCTCACGAAGACCTCGTCGCCTTTCACAATCGGCGTCGGGATGACTGCGGTGCGGCCCGACCACGGACTGCGCCAGAGCAGCTTGCCGTTCGACGCGTCGATGCCGAAAAGGGTCTGCATCACGAGCTGCACGTATTGTTTTTTGCCGCCAATGGTCGCGGGGATGATGGAGGAATACTGCGCGCCCTCGGTGATCTCGGCGCTCTGCCACACAAGTGCGCCGGTCTTTTTATTCAGCGCGGCCATCGTGCCCTTGTTGCCGCCCGGCGTGCAGATCACATTGGGGCCGTCCACGAGGGGCGACTCGGTGAAGCCCCAGCTGGGTGTGCTGCCGCCGAGTTCCTTCATGGCTTTTGTCCACACGGTTTTGCCGTCCCTGGCCTGCACGCAGACGAGGTTGCCGGTTCCGCTCATCGTGTAAATCACCTCGCCATCCACGGTGGGGGTGCTGCGAGGGCCGTCGCCCCAGCCATTGCCGAGGATGTCGCCTATCGGCGTCGCCCAAAGCTCCTTTCCGCTGTTTGCATCGAGCGAGAACAGGACTTCCTTGCCGTCCCGCGTGCCCATGACGAACAGCCTGCCCGCCGCAACGCTAAACCCCGCGTAGCCCATGCCCGCCTTTTCAAAAAGCCACGCACGTTTCGGCCCGCCCGCCGGCCATTCCTTGAGCAGGCCGGTTTCCGTGCTGTTGTCGTCCCGGTTTGCGCCGCGCCACTGCGGCCAGTCGGCGGCAAAAGCGGTGGTGATTCCGAGGACGAGGATGAGAGCCGGGAGTTTCATGGTGATGGAAAAGATGCGTCCCGCGTGAAGCTGCGCGGGGCGCGTTTAGTTAGACGAAAACGCCGCTCCGATTGCAAACCACGGCTTCGCAAAAGGCTTGTGGTGAAAAAACATCGCTCCGGTGCGCTGGCGAAAGGAATGGGTGATTCGAACAGCGTTTTTCTAAGCGATCACTTCGTTCACGACATCGCCCGCGACATCCGTCAGGCGGAAATTCCGGCCGTTGAAACGGTAGGTCAGTTTTTCGTGATCCAGGCCGATGAGTGCGAGGATGGTGGCGTGGAGATCGTTCACGCTGACTTTGTTGACCGCCGCCTTGTGCCCGACCTCGTCGGTCTCGCCGTAATGGACGCCACCCTTCACCCCACCGCCGGCAAGCCATGTGGTGAATGCGTGCGGATTGTGGTCGCGCCCCGGTTTTCCACCTTTTTGCGCGAGCGGCAGGCGTCCGAATTCGCCGCAGCAGACGACCAGGGTGGAGTCGAGCAACCCTCGTTGTTTCAAATCCGCGAGCAGCGCGGCGATGGGCTGATCGGTCTCGCCAGCGAACTGCCGGTGATTGCCCTCGATGTCGGCGTGGCCGTCCCACGAGCGCTGGTTCTCCATCCCGCCGCTGTAGATTTGCACGAAGCGCACACCGCGTTCCACGAGTTTGCGCGCCATCAGGCATTGTTTGGCAAAATGGCCGCACCTTTTCTCGTCGGTGCCGTAGAGCTTGCGAATGTGTTCCGGTTCGCCCGCCACATCGAGCGCCTCGGGCGCGGCCATCTGCATCCGGTAGGCCAGTTCGAAGCTCTCGATGCGCGCCGCCAGCTCCGGATCGTCCGCGCCGGGCTGGCGTTTGTTCAGCTTCGCGATGAGATCGAGCTGCGCGCGCTGCTGCGCGTCGGCCATCTCCGCGGGGCGGTTGAGGTTGTTGATCGGCGAGCCCTGCGCGTTCAGCGCGGTGCCTTGATACACACCGGGGAGAAACCCCGCACCCCAGTTGCTCGCGTGTCCTTTCGGAAGGCCGCGCCCGAGCGTGTCGTACATGGCCACGAAGGCGGGCAGATTCTGGTTCACAGTGCCGAGCCCGTAGGTCACCCACGCGCCAAGGCATGGGAAGCCCATGCGTGAGAAGCCCGTGTTGATCTGGAACAGCGCGGGCGAATGGTTGTTCGTCTCCGTGAAGCACGAATGGATGAACGCCATGTCGTCCACATGCGCGACGGTCTGCGGGAAAAGCTCCGACGCCCATGCGCCGCTTTTTCCGTATTGCTGGAAGGCGAAAGGCGACTTCATCAACGCACCGACGTCGCCGGGAAAAAAGCCGGTTTTTTTGTCAAAGCCCGGCAGATCCTGGCCATGCCGTTTGGTCAGCTCCGGCTTGTAATCCCACGTGTCCACCTGGCTCTGCCCGCCGTTCATGAACAGCCAGATCACCGACTTCGCCTTCACGGGAAAATGCGGCGCTTTTGGCGCGAGGGCATTCACGGGGCCGATTTGCGACGCAGCCTGCGCGGATGATCCGAGCAACCCGGACTCCGCGAGCAGGGAGGTCAGCGCGAGCATCCCGAAGCCCGAGCCCGTGCGGTTCAGAAAATCACGGCGCGAGCAGAAATGCGGGTGCGGATCGGCGAAGAGGTGCGGGTGGTTATTCGACATAGACAAATTCGTTCAGGCTCACGAGCGACTGGCAGAAGTCGGTGAGTGCCAGCTCGGCCGCGTCGCCTTTGCCGGCGGTTTTGTAAGACTCCGTTTGCGTGCGCAGGAATTCCGCCGCCATCGCCAGTTCATCGTCCGCCGGTGGGCGGGCGAGCGCGGCGAGATATGCGCGCTTCACCGCGTCCGCCGCCGGCTGTGCGGCCAGCGCTTTCGCCCACGCGCGGGCCGAGGAGCGGATCTGCGCGTTGTTCATCAGCAGGAGTGCCTGCGGCGCAACCGTCGTGCTGGAACGATGGCCGAGGCTGCCGAGCGTGTCCGGCGCGTCGAAAGTGATCATCATCGGCGGGAGCTGGCTGCGCTTGATCTGGAAGTAAATTGCGCGCCGCTTCATCGCTCCATCGAGCGTGCCGGCACCGAACATCTTCGTGTCGAGCGCGCCGGTGACGGCGAGGATCGAGTCGCGGATGACCTCGCCCTCCAGCCGCCGGCGCGGATGCCGCCAGAGCAGAGTGTTGGCCGGATCGGCGGCGCGCGCTTTCGCGATCTCCGATCTCCCATCTCCGATCTCCGCGCCCTGCATGTAGGCCGCGCTCGTCATCATCAGCCTGTGCATCGGCTTGAGTTTCCAGCCGCCGCGGATGAGCTCAGCGGCCAGCCAGTCGAGCAATTCCGGATGCGTCGGCTTTTCCCCCTGCGCGCCAAAATCGCTCGGCGTCGCCACGATGCCGCGTCCGAAATGATGCTGCCAGAGCCGGTTCACGATCACGCGGGCGAGCAAGTGCCCGGCGCCGGCCTCGCTGTCCGTGAGCCACTTTGCGAGCGACGCCCGCTTCCACGGAGTTCGCGAGCCTGCGGGCGGCGGCGTAATCCAGCGCTGCTCGGGCGCACCCGCGAGGATCTGGAGAAATCCCGGTGCCGCCTCGCCCTGCTTCTTGCCGAGGTCGCCACGCGCCAGGAAAAATGTCTGGTCGTAAAAATCCGGGCCTTGGGTGTGATTGCGCACCGCTGGCACGCCCTCGGAACAAATCAGCGCAGTCACTTTCTGCGGCTTCGGCTCGGTCGCAGCGTGCGCGGAAACCGCGCTGTCCAGCTTGCGCCACTCGACATCCTGAGTGCGCCACCACTTCAGCAGTGCCGCGTGCTGGGCGGCGGTGCGCTGGGCCGCAGGCACTGCGAGAGCGGCCTGCGCATCCGCGGGGAGCTTCACGCCGGTTTCCGCACGCTTCTCCCATTCGGCCAGGCGCAGGGGAAGCTGCTCCTTTTCAAAACGCTCGCGCTCGGCGACAAGGGCCGCCTTGGTGGTGTCCCATTGTGCCTTCGCCGGTTTGAAATTGTCCGGGTTCAGGATCAGTGAGTAGTCGCTCCGCACGGTCTTCGTGAACGTCGAGACCAGCCGGTAATAATCGCGCGCCGGGATCGGATCAAACTTGTGGTCGTGGCACCGCGCGCAGCCGACGGTGAGCCCGAGCATGGACGTGCCGATGGTCGCAGCCATGTCGTCGAGTTCGTCATACCGTTCCTTTTCCGCCTGGTTCGCGGTGATCTGCGTGGCATGCGTGCCTGCAGCGAGAAAGCCGGTCGCCTTCCATGCCTCGGGGTTGTCCGGCGCAAGTTCGTCACCGGCGATCTGCCAGCGCACGAATTCATCGAACGGCTGGTCCGCGTTCAATGCGCGGATCACGAAATCCCGATAGTGCCAGGCGTTCGGACGGTCGTAATCCTGCTCATAGCCGTGGCTTTCCGCGTAGCGCGCAAGATCCAGCCAGTGCCGCCCCCATCGCTCTCCGTGGTGCGGCGAGGCCAGCAGTTCATCAATGACCTTCCCGTAGGCATCCGGGGCCGTGTCGGCGAGAAAGCGATCGGCCTGTTCCGGAGTCGGCGGGAGGCCGATGAGATCGAAATATGCGCGGCGGATGAGCGTGCGTTTTTCCGCGACGGAATTCGGCGCCAGTCCCCTGCCTTCCAGCTTCGCGAGCACGAAGCGATCAATGGGTGTGCGGCACCATTCCTGGTTTTTCACCGCGGGCGGCTGGGTGCTGGCGAGCTTTTGGAAAGACCACCACTTGCGATCCTCGTCGGTGACCTTCGAGCGGTCTCGCTCCACCCTCCCCGCCACCAGCGGCCTGCCGTAAGGCGCGCCGAGGTCAATCCATGCCGCAATTTTTGCGATCTCCGAGTCCGGAAGTTTGTCCGCCTTTTTCGGCATCTTGAGACCCTTCTCCTCATGCCGGATGGATTTCATCAGCAGGCTCTCGGCCGATTTTCCCGGCACCACCGCCGGGCCGGTTTCCCCGCCTTTCAGCAAAGTCTCCCGCGTCGCGAGATCAAGATCCCCCTTCACGCCCTTTTCGCCGCCATGACATTTCACGCAGTTGTCCGCGAGCAGCTTTCCCACGCCGCCGTTGAACAACTCCGCCCCTTTTGCCATCTGCGCCGCGTGTTCGGCCGTCGCCGGGGGCTCCAGAGCGGGGCAGATAGCGGGAATGAGAAGAAAGAAAAGATGGAGGCGCATGGATTCGTGCGAATGACCCGGATATCAGGCGAAGCTTTGCAGAAATGCCATCCCGGAAACCGGAGACGGCGAGGTTGCGGCGCGACGATCAGAGCATCCAGCGCACGATGCACCAGACGGCGATGGCTCCGATGATGTCGAGGAGGAGGCCGTATTTGATCATCTCGGTGATGCGGACGAGGCCGGTGCCGTAGGCGAGAGCATTTGGCGGTGTGGAAATGGGGAGCATGAAGCCGAGGCTGCACGCCAGGCAGGTGGCGATGGCGACCCGCGTGGGATCGGCGCCGGCGTTTTGTGCGACGCCGATCATGAGGGGGACCATGACGGTCGCGGAGGCGACGTTCGATGTCGCCTCGCTGAGGAGCACGCTGACGATGATCGCAACGGCGATGAGCACGCCTTCGCCGGGCTGGCCGAGGAATGCGATGACCCCATGGCCGATCGCGTCGGAGAGGCCTGTGTCCTTGATCTGCTGGCCGAGGGCGAAGCCGCCGCCGAAGAGGAGCAACGTGCCCCATTCGACGCGGGAGGCATCGCGCCACTCGAGGGTGAAGCCGCCTTTTTCCGGGGAAACGGGCAGGATGAAAAGAAGGAGGCCGGCGGCGAGACCGATGATTTCCTCGGGCATGCGGGCTTTCATCCACGGAGGCGCGCCGCCGAAAAAGGCGTCGAGCACACCGGGGGCGAGCCAGCACGCGATGGCGAGCGTGAAGACGATGGCGGTGTTGATTTCGCCGCGCGTGATGCGCGGGAGTCGGGCGCGCTGGCTGCGAAATTCCGCGCCGAGCACGCCCATGGAGCCGCCCTCTCGCGGGCGGAGGATGAGGAACAGCGCGAGGATGAGGGCGAGGGAAAGCGGGACGCCGAGCGCCATCCACTGCGCGAAGCTGGGGCGCGGGATGCCGAATTTTTCGAGCTGGCCGAGCGCGACGAGATTCGTGGGCGTGCCGACCGGGGTGGCGAGTCCGCCGATGCTCGCGGCAAAGGCGACCATGAGCACGAGCGATGAGCCGAGGTGGCGCTGCCCCGCAAGCGCGGGGTGGCCGCGCAGGACGCCGAGCAGGATGGGGAGCATGACGGCGGTGATGGCGGTGTTGCTCATCCACATCGAGAGCCCGGCGGTGAGAAGACCGAGGGTGGCCATCATGCGGCCCGGGGATGTGGCGACGCCCGGGAGCGACATGAGCGTGAGGGCGATGCGCCGGTCGAGGCCGTGCTTTTGCATCGCCTCGGCAAGCAGGAAGCTGCCGAGGAAAAGGAAGATGATCTTGTCCGCGAAGGGGAGGAAGACAGTCGTCATCGGTCCCACGCCAAAAACGACGAGCAGCGAGGGGCCGAGCAGCGAGGCGACTGCCATTGGGACGGCTTCGGTCATCCACAGGATGATCGTGAATGCGAAGACCGCGGCGAGGATGTGGGCGTTTGTCGCGAGGGGAAGCGGTGCGGCCCAGAGACTGATGCCCGCGAGCGGCGCGAGGATCAAGCCGGTGCGCTTGCGCCAAAGCTCGAAACGTTCTTCGGCGGCGGAGGTGCTGGCGGCGATCATGGGTTCGTCATTTGCACGGTGGGATAACCGACGCGCCAGACTTTCAGAAGTGGGGAGGTTTCTGAATTTCCGTTCGCAGGTGGCGTGCAGATCGGGCCGGCGGTGAGATGAGCGATGCGCCTGTCGTCGCCCGGGGAATTCCGCGGGATGGATCAGTCCACCTCGTAGAACACGCCGCCGGATTCGATCGGTGTGCCGACGGGCGGTTTGCCGAGGAAGAGGCCGTACGCCTGGGCCTGCTTCTGCAGCAGCACGCCGGAAAAGCCGTGCGCGGCGGGGTTGCCGGTGGGCTTGAAGCTGCCGCTGAATTTGCCGGCGGCAGCGTTGATCTTGAGTTGCACCGAGTTTGCGTTCGGAGCGTCGGGGGTGACGACGTTGTTCGCGCCGATGATCGTGGAGACGGGCAGGATGCCGCCGGGGATGTTGCCCGCGGTGAAGGTGAGGTCGAAGTCGCCTGTGCCGAGGGCGTTCACGCCGGCGGCGGGCTTTGTGTAGAGCGAGCCGAGGGCGGTGAGTGTTTGCGAGAAGCCGGCGGGATAGGTCTTGTCGGGGGTTTTCCCGGCGATCGGCGGGCCTTTTACCCAAAGGAGTGCGCCTGTGACGTCGGATGGGCCCGCGGCTGGGAAAGTGAGAGGGCCGTGGAGAAGGCCGCGTTTTTTGTAGAGCGGCAGGTAGCACGGCAGTGTGTCCACGCCACCGACGCCGGGAATCAGCACGCCGGGAATGACGATGGGGAGTCCGTCGGCGAGCTGGGCCATGAGCAGTGCGCCGCCCTTGGCGTTGACGACGATGGAGCCGTTGCTGAAGCCGAGCGGGCGCGTGGCTGCGGTCTCGCCGCCGCCGAGCGCGGGCGGGATCAGGGCGAAGTTATATTTTCCGGGCCGCGGGAAAGGCGTGGTCTTGCTGTAGGGCGAGCGGACGGCATCGAAGTCGGCGATGATGGCCTGGCTGGCATCGCGGATGTCGCCGTGAATTTTGCCATCGCCGGTGATGTCTATCGTGAGGTCGAGGGAGAGTTCGGGGACGACCGAGAATGGCACCCGTGGCGCGATACCGGTCGGGCCGAATTTCCCTTTGACTGTGAATGTTTTTCCGCCGTGGCGCAATTTTGCGGTGTAATTGCCGGTGGCGGTGGCGGTGACGCTGGCGATGCCGGTGGTTGCGACTGCAAAGGGGTTCGAGTCAATCAGGCCGACGAATGCGCCTTTGAATTCGGCGGGGACGGAGAAGTCGTCGTCGAGGATGGTGACATCCGCCTCGCCCGGAGTGCCGACGATGCTGCCCTGTGAGGGATTTGAAAGGCGCACTTTGAAGGCGCGGTCGCCGTCTTCGATCGAGTTGTTTTTGATCTTCACAGGGACGGTCGCTGTGGTCTGGTTGGCAGCGAAGGAGATGACCCGGTTGACGGGCTGGAAGTGCGTTGTGGAGAGCGCGGTGCCGGGAAGGGTCTCAAACTGGACGGTCAATTTGCCGGCTGTGTCGCCGGTGCGATTCAGGCCGATCAGAATCGCGCCGGAATTTTCGGCCGCGTTCTCGATGGCGTTGTCGAACTGCACGCTGGGGGTGTTGCCCGTGGCGTCGTTCTCGAGGATCGTGACGGTCACGACAGCGGTGGTGCCGAGTTCCGCGCCGAGTGTCGGCGAGGTGAGTGTGACGGTGAATGTCTTGTCGCCGCCAAGCGCCATATTGCCGCTGATCGGGATCGTGATGGTTTCCTGCGTGTCGTTGTCGGCAAAATTGAGGGTGCCGCTGGTGGTCGTGTAGTGTGTGCCTGCCAACGCGGAGCCGTTCGCCGTGGCGTACTGCACTGATGTCGCGCCGGATGGGTTCACGCTGCGATCCACGGTGATCTGCACAGTGCCGGCGTCCTCGTCCACATCCACCGCATCCAGCGTGAAGTCGAGCTGCGGCGGGATGCCGATGATCACCTTTGCGCCGTTCTCGAGGACAAATTTGTCGTTGATGGGGATGCCGGAGATGGTGACCGAGACGTTGGTCACCTGAAAGCGCACCGTTCCGTCGGCCTGCACATCGCCGAGCATGGTGAGCTTGGCATTTCCGCTGAATGGTCCGGCAGTAAAATTGTGATCGTAGCTCTGATTCAGAAAGGTGAATGGGAGTGTGCCAGGGGCGTTGTCGTAGAAGCCGGAAAGGAACGAAGAACCGCCGGGCGAGAGCATTTCGACGAGGTCCACGATGGACGTGCCGTTTGGCACAAAAGCCGCCAGATTTCCGGTGCCATGCACCGATCCTTCGGTGCGGTAATAATAGCGGGTTTGCGCATCGAGCGTCGTCGGCGTGCTGCTCCGGTTGATGGGAGTGGCGTTGCCGAACTGCTGGCCGGAGAGGTCAACGATGGCGACTTTGGCTGCGCCTGCCGGCAGGGCGGAGGCGATGAGGATGACGAGTGTGCGCGCAAGGCGTGTGAGTGTGGTGTTCATGGTGTGGATCAGGGTTGTGGTGGCATCATCTGCAAGCGAAGCGGGTATGCAAGCTTCAGAATTGGCCGAAGCAGCCCATATTTTGCAGTGGAGGCGCTCGTTTGATCGGGGCCGCGGACAAGCCGGAACGATGCAGTTGGTGCGGCGCGATCCGTCCGGAACACAGGCTTCCAGCCTGTGCGGCCGGCGGTCATCATGCGTGCGGCGTCCGCACCATTCGGTGCATGGGCCAGCGGGCTGGAAGCCCACTGTGAGCACAGGCTGGAAGCCTGTGTTCCACTTCGCAGCGCTCCCGCAACTGCATCGTTCCGGCTAAGAGTGTGCGATTCCGGGACGTTTTTTTGAACGTAGATGCTTAACTCCCTGTCAGTCCGCGCCCCAAAACAATCATGCGCTGCCTTGACGCCTTCCGGGCGGACAGTAGCTTCCCGCGCCATTTTGCGTCATCACTTTATATGAAATCCCCAAACATCGAACCTCTCGAAGCCCGCATCGCGCCGGCAACCATCTCGATCTCCGCGCCGGCCCCGGCCAATGAGGGCACCGCTGCCCTGGGGAGGACGAATTTCGATTTTACCGTGAGTCTGGATGCGCTTGAGGCGGCTGATGTCACGGTGACGGCGTCCCTCGTCGCCGGGACGGCATCGGATTTGGACGGGGACTATTTTTTGCCCGCGAGCAGCATCGTGACGATCCCGATGGGAGAGCTTTCCGCGACGTTCCGGGTGGAGGTGGCCGCGGATTCGTTGTTCGAGCTGGATGAGATGTTCAAGGTGGTGCTGAGCTCGCCGGGCGCTGGGCACATGCTGGATGCAGGCACATTTGAGGCTGAGGCGACGATCACGAATGACGATGCGACGCCGACGATCGGTTTCCTCCGTGGAATCGAGGAGGTGGACGAGGGCGACAGTGGCTCCAAGCAACTGAAGTTCACTGTCGAGCTGTCGGGTCCCTCGGCGCAGAACGTGACGTTTGATTGGGCGACGGAGTTTTCAGCGGTGCCAGCCGCTGCCGATGGGGTGGATTTCCAGGCCGTGTCCACGACCCCGGTGGTGATCACTGCCGGAAGCACGCGGGCGGAACTGGTGGTGGTCGTGAATGGAGACGCAACCAACGAGGCGGATGAGGAGTTTCTCGCAAACATCACGAATGTTATGATGGGCGGGACGCCGCTGGGGGTGACGCCGGGGCAGTCGCTGCAGGCGAAGGGCGTGATCACAAATGATGATGTCGCCGTCCGCATTTCCAACGCTTCGATCACGGAGGGAAATGCGGGGATGCGGCAGATGGAGTTTTCCGTGTCGCTCGTGCAGGCCGCGGTGTATCCGGTGACGGCGACATTCGTGGTGGAGAGTGGTTCGGCGACCGTTGGGGAGGATTTCAATCTGCCCGCATCGTTTGAAGTGACGATCCCCGCGGGTTCCCAGAGTGCGCTGATCTCGGTGCCGGTGATCGGCGATGAACTCGATGAGTTGAATGAAACATTCATCGCCCGGCTGACCGGCGCGACGAACGCGGCGATCGGCAATGCCATCGCGACGGGGACGATCATTGACGACGACGCGACGCCGGTTCTCAGCATCGGAAATGCAACCATGATGGAAGGCCCCGCGGGAACGGCGGAGATGGTTTTCACCATCAGCCTCAGCGCGGCCTCCGGGCAGACTGTCCGTGTGAATGCGCGGACAATTGATGGGACGGCGATCTCGACGCCGGTGGGCGCAAACATCGCGGATTTTACCTCGAGGAACGAGACGTTCACATTCCTGCCGGGGGAGGTGATGAAGGAGTTCCGGGTCTCCGTAGCCGGGGATGCGCGCTTCGAGCGCGACGAGATGTTCCCGGTGGAACTCACCAACGTGGTCGGCGCGACGATCGGAACGGGCACGGGCACCGGGACGATCGGGAACGACGATGCGCTGCCGACGCTGAGCGCCCCCACCGTCACTCTCGTCGAAGGGTCGGACGGGGGGCCGAAGATATTCACACTCACCATTCAACTGAGCGAGGTCGCGGGCCTGCCGCTGGCGGTGACCGCGACGACGATGGATGACACGGCTCTCGCCGGTGTTGACTACCTGGAAAAGACAGAGGTTCTCACCATTCCGGCGGGGGAATCCTCGGTGACATTCAGTGTATCCGTCAGGCAGGATTCGTTTTTCGAGATGGACGAATCGCTCAGTGTGGGACTGAGCGGAGTGTTCGACGGAGAGTTTGCCACCAACACGCCGACCGGGACGCTCACGATCACGAATGACGATGCCCAGCCCACGTTGAGCGTGGCCGATCTCACCGTTGTCGAAGGCGATTCAGGCACGCGCGAGGTGGAACTCATCGTCTCGCTTTCCAGCGAGCAGATCGAGGACGTCACGTTCAACTGGCAGACGGCGAATGACACGGCGGATGGCACCGACTACGGCGCTGTGGCACCGACTCTGGTGACCATTCCCGCGGGCGAGACGGTTGCGAGATTGAATGTGACGCTCAATGGCGATGCCGACGATGAATTAGACGAGGAGTTTCTCGTGAACCTCAGCGATGCACTCTTGATCGGCACTCCGCTGGTCTTCACGAAGTCCCAGGCGAGGGTGAAAATCCTCAATGACGACATCACCGTCGGCGTGAAGGAGGACATCACGGTGAATGAGGGCGACAGCGGGGAGACGGATGCGATCTTCACGATCCGGCTCAGCGCGCCGAGCCTGCACCCGGTGACAGTGTCGTACGCGACGCAGGACGGGACTGCGGTATCCACGGGCGCGGCGGCGGATTTCGATGCGACAAGCGGCAGTGTGACTTTTGCGCCCGGGGAGACGGAAATGCCCGTGACGGTGAAGGTGAACGGGGATGTGAACTTCGATGTTGCGAACGCATTTAGTCTCGTTCTCTCGCAGCCAGTGAACGCAAAGCTCGGCGTGTCCACGGGCACGGCAACGATCACGGAGGAGGTGACTGATGTGAGACCGATGCTGGCCGTCGCCGATGTCACGCGCCTTGAGAATGCAAACGGAGGGGCATCCACGACGCCATTCCAGTTTCACATCGTGCTCGACCATGCGAGCGACGAGACGGTGGTGGTCAAAGCGCAGACATTCGCGGATACGGCGCTCGCGGGGTCGGATTTTTCGACGAAGACCCAGGACATCACTTTCATGCCAGGGGAGACGATGAAGACGTTCGATGTGGATGTCCTCAACGATTCGGTTTTTGAGCTGGAGGAGCAGTTCCGGGTGGTGCTCAGCGATGCCGTCAACGCTTCGCTGGCGGATGGCGAGGCGCTCGGGATAATCCAGGCGGATGCGGATCTTCCGCCGCGGCTGATGGTGACGGCGCAATCCGTGACGGAGGGCAACGCGGGCACAAAGCAGATGAGTTTCATCGTGCAGCGGTTTGGCGCGACCGAGGTGCCGGTGACTTTCAATTTCGAGACACTCAGCGGCAGCGCGCTGGCCGGTGACGATTTTGTCGCGGTGAACCAGCAATTCACCATCCTGCCGGGCCAGGGGAGCGTGTCGGTGAATGTGCTGGTGAACGGCGACGTGGATGACGAGGCGGATGAAACTTTCACCGTTCAACTGACGAACGTCACCGGCGGGCGCATTGAACCGGCTGCGGACGGAATGGCGACGGGGATGATCTTCAACGACGACCTCACGGTGAATCTCCGCTCCGCGAACGTATCGGTGCTCGAAGGTGACAGCGGCCAGAGCGATCTGTTGTTCATCGTGGATCTGTCCGCCGTCTCGGCGCACGACGTGACGGTGGATTACACGGTGACCGCCGGAACGGCGGCGGCAGGCGTGGATTTCCAGCAGCCGGCGGTGCTCTCGCTCACGATTCCCGCGGGCAACACGACGGGCGAGATCCGCGTGGCGGCATTCGGCGAGCAAACGGGGGAGGCCGACGAGACGCTTTCGCTGACCCTGACGGGCGCGGATGGCGCGGACGTCGGAACGGTGACACCCTCCGCGACCGGAACGATCCTCAATGACGACGCCGCGATCACCATCAGCGATGCGCGCGTGCTCGAGGGCAACAGCGGAACGACGAACATGGTGTTCGTCGTCTCGCTCTCGAATGCCTCGGTGTTTCCCGTGACGGTGCATTTTACCACGATAGACAG
This sequence comes from Prosthecobacter debontii, assembly GCA_945861385.1. Classification (GTDB taxonomy): domain Bacteria; phylum Verrucomicrobiota; class Verrucomicrobiia; order Chthoniobacterales; family Chthoniobacteraceae; genus SXWH01. The sequence goes on along the minus strand of CAMAUI010000001.1, from coordinate 84,127 downwards.
CACCGCCTCGGCGAACTCGGACTTCGTGAATGGGGCGGCTGTGAGCGGCGACCTCACGTTCCTTGCCGGCGACACACAGAAGGAGATCATCGTCCCGATCAAGGGTGACGCCATTGTCGAGGGAGACGAGTTGTTCACCGTGCAGCTCAGCGATTCGAGGGCGAATGGAACCCCGATTATCGCGCTTCTCGACAGCGTGGCGTTTGGGACCATTCAGGATGACGAGGTATTCTTCACCATCAGCGACGTGACAGTGGTCGAGGGTGACAGCGGGACCCAGCAGGCGCTGTTCACGATCAGTCTCACTCCCAGCTCGGCTTTCCCAGCATCGGTGATCGCCACCACGATGGATGATTCGGCGCTCTCCACCGGCGGGAGCCCGGACTTTGTGGCAAGGACGCAGACGATCTCGTTCGTCGCCGGTGAAACGACGAAGACTTTCGCGGTCACGATCAATGGCGACCTTGCTTTCGAGCCGGGCAGCGAGCGGTTCAAAGTGCTGCTCTCCGGAGCGGTGGGGGCGCTGATCGTGGACGGTGAAGGCATCGGCACGATCAATGATCCGGGCGATCCAGCGCCGGTCGTGAGCATCGCCGATGCGACGATTGTCGAGGGCGATGCAGGCACGAAGGTGCTGGAGTTTGTCGTGAGCCTCTCCGCGCCGGCGGGGGCGGATGTGCTCGTGGACATCGCGACGGCCTTCAGCGGAAGCGCAGACGCGGCGGACATCGTCGCGGCGGCGCAGGCGGGCTTTGTGATCCCGGCCGGGGAGACGAGCGCGAAATTCTCGGTGACGGTCAATGGCGACATCGTTGACGAGGTGGATGAGACCTTCACCGTGAACCTCACCAATGCGCGGACCACGCTGCCGGGAGCGGCCGCGCCGACAACACTGGCGATCAGCGACGCGCAGGCGGCCGGGCGAATTTTGAACGACGATCTTTCCGTGAGCATCGTTTCCACGGCGTCGGATACGGAGGGGGATACGGGGAACAAGGCCTTCAAGATCGGCGTCGTGCTTTCCTCAGTCTCCAGCCACCCAGTGACGGTGACTTATAACGTCGCGACGGGGACGGCGGGGGCTGGCGACGTTGTCGCGGGGCAAAATCTGACATTTACGATCCCGGCGGGGCAGGCTGGCGGTGAGATCTCGGTGGATGTGAAAGGCGACTTGCTGGACGAGGTGGATGAGACATTCACCGTGACGCTCACCGGCTCGGATGGGGCGCAGCTCGGGACAACCACGCTCTCGACCGTGACGATCACCGACAACGACGCAACGCCCACGGTGACGATCAGCAGCCCGTCCGTGACCGAGGGCGCGGATGCGGTGTTTGTGGTGACGCTTTCCGCGGTCTCGGAGCGCAGCGTGACGGTCAAGTGGGTGACGGAAAGCGGGACGGCAACCGGCGGTGATGGGAGTTTGAGCGGGGCGACGCAGGGGGATTTCAAACAGGCCACGCTCGAGCAGACGCTCGTGATCCCCGCAGGGCAGACGAGCGGTGAGATCCGCGTGAGAACGGTTAGCGATCCCGACGACGAGGTCGCCGAAACCTTCGGCGTGCGGATTCTCGAATCCACGGAGAATGCCACGGTCGCAGCGGGAGGGGTGCTGGGTACCGCGACAATCGCCGCCAACGACTTGAGCGTGCTGAGCATCACGGATGCGACTGTGGTGGAGGGCAACAACGGCACGGCGACGCTGGTGTTCACGGTCTCGCGTTCGGGCTCCGGCAACAAGCTGCCCGTCACCGTGGAGTATTCCACGAGCGACGGATCGGCGAGCGCCAGCGCGGGCGATTATGTGGCGGCGAATACCACGCTTACGATCCCCGGTGGACTGGCCTCCGGGACGATCTCCATCACGGTCAACAGCGATACCTTGAGCGAGCTCGACGAGACGGTTTTTGTGACGCTCCGGAACCCCGCCAACGCCACCATCTCGGACGCGCTCGGCATCGGCACGATCCGCAACGACGAGGCGACCTATAGGCTGGTGCCGGTGACCGGCCAGTCGCTGGCGGTGGATGAGGAAGGGGCGGGTGGCGCGGAGCAGATCGTCGAGTTCAAAGTCGTGCGCGAAGGAGCACTCGACAAGCCGGGGTCGGTGTTTTTCTCAACGGCGGTGGACGACACGCAGGGCGCGAACCCCGCGGTTTCCGGGACGGATTTCTTCGCGCTGAACAGCAGCGTTACATTTTCCGTGGGTGCCGCCGAGGCGTCCGAGACGATCAAGGTGCGCATCAGGCCCGACACGACTCCCGAGGGTGTCGAGACTTTCAAATTGAAGCTGGGCACCGCGGTCAACGGCGTGCTCTCCGCGACGGAGGCCGAGCAGGTCATCACGATCAATGAGAGCGACACGGCGGACCTCCCAAGCGTGGTCATCGAGAACGCGAGGATCGCCGAGGGCACGGGCTCGGGGACGACCAATCTTGTCTTCAAAGTGAAGCTCGTCGCGGCCGATGGCACCACGCCGAAATCCACGGGCGGAAACGTGGTGGTGCGCTACGAGACGCTCAGCGGCACGGCGATCACCGGGCAGGATTTCACGGCGCCCGCGGCCGGCGCATCCGTCACGATCCCGGCGGGGCAGACGGAGGCGACGGTCAGCATTCCGATCTCGCGCGATGCGGTGGATGAGGCGGACGAGACGTTCCTGGTGAACCTCGTGGATGCGGAACTGACGGTGCCGGGGGTGACGGCGACATTCCCGGTCGCGCTCGCGGATGCGTCCGCGGAAGGAACGATCGCGAACGACGACCTGACGCTGACGCTGGATCCGGTGCAATCCGCGCCGGAGGGAAATGCGGACAACCTGCGGACGTTCACATTCCGGATACCGCAGGCATCGCAGCACGCGGTCTCGGTGGCGTACACGCTGAAAGATGGCACGGCGGTTTCGACGGGGGCATTCGCGGACTTCGACGCGACGACGCCGGGCGGTGTGGTGATGATCCCGGCGGGCGAGACCGAGGCTTCGTTCACGGTGCTGGTGCATGGCGATCTGTATGCGGAGGGGAGCGAGGCGTTCACGATCGAGTTCTCCGGCGAGACGGGTGCGATCCTCGCCGCCAGCTCGGTGAGCGTGCCGCTGGCGAATGACGACGCCGCGCCGAGCCTGACGATCGGCGACGCGACGATCGTTGAGGGGAATTCCGGGCAGAAGAATCTCATTTTCACCGTGACGCTGGCGGGTGGGACGCAGGAGGAAGTCACCGTGGATTTTTCCACTCTCGACAGCACGGCCATGTCAACCGGGGTGATCGTGGACTACATGGCGACCGAGGGGACGCGGACATTTGCCGCGTCGCCGAATGGCGGGACGCAGCAGATCAGCATCCCGGTTTTTGGCGATACATGGCGGGAGCTGGATGAGACCTTCAGGGTGGTGCTCAGCAACGCGAAATTCACGGCGAGCGGAACTGCGGTGGCCTTTGCGAACAGCCAGGCGATTGGCACGATCCAGAACGATGGGGACACGACGCTGGGGCTGACATTGACAGGGGCCCGCGTGGTGGAGGGAGATTCGGTGGGCGGGACGGTGAGCTTCGTCGCCGAGACCACTGCGCCTGTCACCGGGTCGGCGGTGACGTTCATCGTGAACACGCGCCCCGGAACGGCGCAGGCCGCGGATTTCACGGCGATCACGAATCGCACGGTGACAATCGGCGCGGGCACTTCGAGCACGACGGTGGCGGTCCAGGCGACTGCGGATACCGTCTTCGAGCTGTCGGAGTTCATGTTCCTCGACGCATCGGGCTTTTCGGCGGGAGTGACTCCTGCGGGCGGGGGCGGCGGGACGCTTTCGGCACGCGGAATTTTCCTCAACGATGATGTGCGGATCCTGAACGCACGGTCGTTCCAATATGTGGATCTCGATGGCGACATCGTGACCGTCAAACTTTCAAAAGGCTCGTTGAGCGTCCCCACGGGCGCGGCGCTGAGCACGGGGGACATCACTTTTGTGCGAGGCGGCGCGCCGGATGTCGGCGGGCGATTCCTGCAAATGCTGAACTTGAGCAACGACGGCAATGAGTTTGCCGGGGTGAACATCGAGGTGACTTCGCGCGTGCAGGTGCTGGCGGACGGGACGGTGCTCGGCGACGGGAAGTCGAATGTGGGTGCGATCGAGTCCTCCGTTCCCGTGGCGGGGCTGTTTCAATTCACGAGCGGCGTGGCCCTCGGCAGGGTGGAGGTCAGTGGCGATGTCGGGCGTGTCATCGCGGGGAGCGCGCTGCGACCAGCGGGAGTGGGCGTGCTGAAGGCGGGGTCGTTTGGCGCCGGCGCGAATCTACCGGACTCGACGGGCGGCCTGACTGCCGACACGAGTGTGGTGCTCGGGCCGATCGGCCAGATGATCATCAATGGCGATTTCAAGGGCGCACTGCTGGTCATCGGCGATGCGCAGAACATGCCGATCCCAACCGGCCCCGTGGGAAGGATCGGCAAGCTGGTGGTGAAAGGAAACCTGGCGGGCGGCAGCGAATTTGGAACCGGGAGGATTTTGACCACGGGCGGCATCGGTTCCGCGACTCTCGGCGGAATTGTCGGCGGATCCGGCGACTCCTCCGCGAGCATTCAGGGCGTCAATGGATTTACCCCGGCGATCGGGAAGCTCACGTTGCTTGGCGACATCGTCGGCGGCACTGGGGCGAACAGTGCGGTGGTGGAGATGGCGGGGATCGGACAGCTCAACCTTGGCAGGCTTGCGACAAATACTTCGCCAGCAGTCGAGGCGGACATCATCGGTGGAACCGGGGCATCCTCGGGCAGGATTGTATCCAGCGGCGGGATAGGGGAATTGACGATGAATGGAAGCCTGACGGGAGGCGCAGGGGAGAGATCAGGCCAGGTTTTCGTGCAGAACGTGCTCGGCAAAACGCGCATCACCGGGAACATGGCCGGCGGAGCGGGCAACTCGTCCGGCGCGCTTATTGCAGGAGTGATGAGCGGGGCAGTCACGATCGAGGGAGACTTGAAGGGTGGGGCCGGTTCGGACAGCGGGGTGATCACGACCAACGGCATCATAGCCGGCTTTGAAAGACTGCCGGGCGACGCGCATTCGATTATTTTTGGAAAGGCCGGGGTCGCCTCCAAGGGCAGCATCATCGGCGGCGAGGGTTCGGGTTCCGGCCGTGTCGGGATCGCCGGCAAGCTTTCCAAGTTCACCGTGTTTGGCGACATCGTGGGCGGCTCGAACACCAGCACCGGCGGCATTACCGCGGATGGCGGGATCGGACGTGGCTCGATCAAGGGCGATCTCGTCGGCGGCGGAACGAAGCTCGCGGGAGACGGAGGCCCGGCGACGCTTTTGCGAAGCGGCTTCATTGTCGGGGCGGGCATCACCAGTCTCGTCATCGAAGGGCAGGTGATCACCGGAAAAAATCTCGGCACCAATCTCGGCGGGAGTGCGGTGATCGCGTCGTCGGTGGGGATCGGCTCGATCACGGTGAATGGAACGGGCTCGGCTGCGGCAGTCGCCGGGGACGCCACCGCGGCTGCGGTGATCAGCGCGCGAACCTCGATCGGCGAGTTGCATTTTGGCGGCGATGTCGAATTTGCCGAGATCCTCGCGGGATATTCGCCGGTTTCAGCGGCGACAGCGCCACGGGGGACGCTGGCCAATCTCGATGCCACCATTGGAAAGGTGATCGTGGACGGGACGCTGCGCTCGACAAGCATCGCCGCCGGGGTGAGCGCCGGCGGCGACGGGATGTTTGGGACCATTGATGACCAGAGCACGCTGACCGGCACGCAGCCGCCGGTGACAGCCGCCATTTCCCGGATCGCCAGCGTGATCGCCACCGCAGTGGCGGCGCATGCGGATACGCCGGCGGATGCATCCTACGGCATCGTGGCCGAGCACGTGAAGGCCGTGAGCGTGGGCGGGACGGCGGTTCCCCTCGCGAGCGGGCCGCATAATGACGATGCCGTTGCCGTGGGCGGTGCGGCGGTGAAGCTGAAGGTTGTCGAAACGTAAAAATCCGGCTTGAGAGATTTGAACGACCTCATCAATGTGCCGCCTCCACGCGGGTATAGCTTAGTGGTAAAGTTCCTGCCTTCCAAGCAGGCCATGCGGGTTCGATTCCCGCTACCCGCTCTCCTCCCCGGCGTGCGCGTGCGCGCAAAAAAGATCGAACGATTTTCGCCGTCTCGCCGTCACAGTCCGGCCCGAATGAACCAACGAGGTTGCGAACCCGCAGAACCATCCAGTGTGACTCACCTTGCCAGCAAGGTGGGAGTCCGCTAACCGATGCGCCCTTTTGTGCCGAAAGAGACGCGCCATTTTCCGACCAAGCATCTCCCACCGTGGCTAATCATCGCCGTGGCTGGTTGCTCGCTCGTGCAATCGCTCTGCGCGCAGCAGCCGCCCGCGGCCACCGGTGGCGGGACTGCGGGAGGTGCGGGGAGCGGCACCACCGGCGGCGCGGCCAGTGGCACCGACGCCGGTGCGGGGACGAAGCCCGGTGGCACGCAGGGGACGAAGCCGGCTCCCGCCGGTACAGAAGCCCCGCCCCCTGCGCCCGGGGGCACCCAGAAGCCGCAGAATCCCTTTGGATTCGGCGATGCTCCGGCGACTGAGACAAAACCGGGGTCACTGCTTCTGCCCGGCAGTGGCGCGAGTTCGAATTTCGGCACCGGCCTTCTCCAGCCAGGGACGCAGGACATACAGCCCACGCCGGGAGGCGGTGCCCAGCCTGCGACCACCATCAAGCCGGCCAACGCCCCGGCTTTCACGGCCCCAGGGCGCTATGGCGGCACGCAGCAGATTTTTGACACGAGCCAGGGACGGTTTACGCGGCCGCGCTACCGCTACGGCGTGTCGTTTTCGATGGGATTTGACGACAATACGCAGCAGACGCCGGATGACGGCGGCGGCTTCCCGGGTCAGGAGTTCGTGCAGGTCATCCCGGCGCAGCCGGAGATTTCCCAGACAGTGACCGAGCAGCAGTTCGTTGGCTTGCGGCCATTCAACAGCAAATTCGTCCCCGTGTTCCGCACGGTGAACCGCAAAGTGGTTCTGCGCCCCGCGAGCCCCGAGCAGGAAATTGTCCAGGTCATTCCCGGCATCCCGGCGACCGAGCGGAATGCAAGCGTGACGAGCGGCTTGACGGCGAATGTGGACATCCAGTGGGCAACATCGCGGTCGCTCTTCACCTTCGACCTGCGGGCGGGGGCGGACTATTATTGGAATCGAACGACCGACCCGCTGGACTACAACGGCAGCATGTCGCTGGTGTACGTGCGGCGATTCGGGCCGAGGATTCAATTCAGCGCCAATGCCTCAGCCTCCTACTCGTCGCAACCGGATTACTCAAATCTCAACGCGGCGCAGACCAGTTCCGGCACCTACTTCACCGGGACATCGAAGTTTGACCTCGAGTACAAGTGGTCATCGAGGTTCAGCACGGACACGTCGCTGGGGTTGACATCCACGAACTACCTCGAGGGAACCCGCACGGGGAGCAGCTACTGGGAGGCGACGCTGGGCAACGAATTTCGCCACCGATTTTCGCCGCGGATCACCTCAGTGGTCGAGGCCCGCTACGCCGCTCTGCGCTACTACGAGACCGACACTTCGAATTCAAACACCGCATTCGTGCTCGTTGGCGCAGATCTGAGGCTCTCGCCAAGGTTCCGGGGAAATATCCGCCTGGGTGAGTCCCTCCGATCTTTCCAGGCCTCGGGGATCACCAAATCCACCCCTTACGGGGAAATGTCGGTGAACTACCAGCGCAGCCGGCGCGACCAGTTCAGCGCCTCGCTCAGGTACGGGTTCGAGGCGGCCGCAGCCACGGCCGAGAGCACTGTCCTCCGATCTTCGCTTGGCTACGCTCATGCGTTCAGCCCCCGGCTCAACAGCCAGTGTTCGCTCAATTACGTCAGAACCAGCAGCGACACCGGCTCACCCGGCGGATCAGCCACTTCGACCACTTCGGAAGTGTACGACAGCTCCCTGGTGCTCTCCTACCTCTTCAGCCGACGCCTCACCTTCTCGGCCCGCTACAGCTTCACGTTGTCTGCGGGCGATTTTGCGACACAAAACTATGACCGCAGCCGGTTCTTTCTCACCGGCGAGTACAACTTTTGAACGAAACGCCGCATTCCTCATCAAATCCTGCTCCCAGCCTTGCGGAGCGGGCAGTCACATGATTACCTCTCCAATCCAGCTCAAGGAACAACCTGAACAAGTCCCATGAACGACAACACCGAAGTTAAACTCCACTTTCTCGACTACTGGCGCGTCATCAAACAGCGCATGGGGCTCATCCTGCTCACCTTCTTCCTCGTGATCGTCAGTTCCCTGGTCTATGTGATTTTCCTTCCGAAGGAATTTTACTCCCGCGTCACCATCGAGATCAAACCGGACAAGGAAAAGGGCGTGGATGTCATGGGGACAGGAGGAATGATGCGGGCCGATCCGCAATTCATCTCCACCCAATTTATGGTTCTGAAAAAGAACGAAATTCTCTACCCCGTCATCGAGAAGCTGGATCTCGACAAACTTCTTTCCCCGCCGGGGCAGCAGATGCCGCGTTCCTGGGTGGGACAACGTCTTGCCAGTTCAATGCTCGTGCAGGAGCAGCGCAACACGACCCTGATCGAGGTCGGGGTGTACAGCACCGACAAGAACCGCGCCGCGGACATCGCAAACACCATCGCCTACGTGTATCGCGACAAGCGCGTCGAGGACCTGAAAAAGAGCATTGACCAGACGCTCGGGGAAATGAGGGATGAACTGACCAACCAGAGGACAAAGGTTGCAAAGCTCTATTCTGATGCCGCCAAAATCCGGCAGGACGAGGGCATTATTGATCCCGATCCGGAGAGCACCAACGCACTGGTGTCCATTGGCGGAGACCGTCCGGTCACGCTCACAGAGCAGCTAAAAGTAGAACAGGGCAACGTGGTGGACACTCTGCGCGGTCTGCTGACACGGATCGAGGCCCTCCAGCCCACCGAACTCATGGAGGCGCTCCGGGCGCTGGGCATCCAGGACATCAGCACGGAAAAGAACATCCAGCTCCTTCTCGACGCACAGGCGGAGGAGGCGAAAATGCTTAACTCGGGACTCGGCGAAAACCATCCACGGGTGAAGGCCCTCAAGGCGCAGGCCGAAATCTACAAAAAACAGCTCTCCGACCAACTGGAGAGCATCCGCCGCGCACAGAAAACCAAGTTCGCCGTCGAGGAATCCAAGCTCAAAAAAATCGAGGAAAACTACGCCACGCTCAAAAAGGACACCATTGCCGAGAAAACGAGGATCAACGGCTATGTCGAAAAGAAGAGCGACTACCTCATGGCAAAATCGCTCATGCAGGTCATCGAGCAGCGCCACGCAGCGGCGAAATTCGACAGCCTGCTCTCCGTGAACCCCGTGAAAATCTGGGAACGCGCCGAGCCCGGCCTCTCGTGGGAAAAGCCGCGCATCCCCGTTTATCTCACTCTTGCTGCCCTGATCGGCCTCGTGGTGGGTGTCGGCCTCGCGTTCTTCATCGAATACCTCGACACCTCCGTGAAACGGGTGGACGACATCGAACGCTACCTCCAGCTCCCCGTGCTCGCCGTCATCAACAAGGATGTCTGCACGCTGATCAAAATGAAACGCGACACCGCGGACGCCGAGGCGTACCGGATCCTGAAAGGGAACATCGAATTCAACCAGTCCGACCGCGAGGCAAACACCTACACGCTCGTCTCCGGCGGCCCTGGCGAGGGTAAGAGCACCACGCTCAACAACCTCGCATTCACCTTCGCCAAGGGCGGCGCCAATGTCCTCATCGTGGATGCGGATCTTCGCCGCCCCTCCCAGCAGAGATTCTTCGACGTGGACAATTCCCACGGCCTTGTGGACTTCCTCCAGGGCAAGGCGACCATCGAGGAAATCACCAGGACCACCCGGCTGGACAACCTCTCATTCATCCCCAGCGGGAAGCTTCCCCAGGATGACGCCGGCATCCTCAGCGGGCCCCGCATGATTGAACTCATGCGCGCGGTGAAGTCGCAGTACGACATCGTCTTTTTCGACAGCCCGCCAATTCTCGGCGTCTCCGATGCCAGCGTTCTCGTCTCCGAGGTGGATAACACCATCATGGTCATCCAGCACCGGCGCTTCCCGCGCAACATGCTCCAGCGCGTCAAGCAGACCGTCACCCAGGTCGGCGGCAACCTCATCGGCGTCGTCCTCAACAACTACGACGAAAAGACCGACGACTCCTACAGCTACTACTCGAGCTACAACGAATACTACTCGCCCAAGAAGGAACGCGCGGACGCCAAGAAAGACCTGGCGGCTGCGAAAACCAGCGAGCAGGAATACTAAACCAACACCATGCGCCATCTCATCCTCTGTCTCATCGTTCTCACTGGAAGCCTCCAGCTCCGCGCGGAGCCCGGCATCCGCAACGGCGACGTGTTCGAAATGCGCCTCAGCGGCGCCGCTGTCGAATACCTCCAGGAATTCAGCAACCTCGCCCTCGTTGTGAATGACGGCTTCGTGAACGTCCCGATGATCGGCCGCATCCGTGCGGAGGGCCTCTCCACCACGCAGATCGCCACCGCCATCGAGAAGAAGTATCGCGACGAGAAAATCTTCACCAACCCCGTCGTCTCTCTCAACCCCGTCCAGACCGCCGTCAACCAGCGCAAGATCATCATCGGCGGAGCCGTCCGCGCACCCGGTGATCGCGCTTGGTCCGCGGATCTCACCCTCACTGCCGCCATCGCCCTTGCCGGCGGCCCGGGTGAATGGGCCACTGACGCCATCAAAATCATCCGTGCCGGCAAAGCTGAAAAATACAGCCGCAAGGCGATTGCAAAGAATCCTTCCGCCGACCCGCTCATCCAGGCAGGCGACATGATCGTCGTGGAGGGCGACTTCTGATCCGGCTCCGCGGGCTCGATCTTTGTATTGACGATTCCCGGTCTTTGGTGGCGCGCACGCAGTGGATTTGCAACGGGGCGATTCAACCTCCTGACTAACACGGTTTCAAGTTGGGGAAGCGGAGAGAGTTGCATGCCGAGCAAGGCGGCCTGTTTTTCCGCTGGTGGTGCTCGGGATGAATTCGATCGCGGCCTACATGATGGTCCGGCTTTTTCGTGGCTTCATGCGCGGAGCGGTCGAACGGCAACTGCCGGATGCACTGTTCAAGGTCGCCGGGCCCGCGTCCGCGCCGTTCGTGGTTGGCTGCGGCGTGGTGGGTGTGATGTGGCTGCTGCTTTTCCGGACGTGCAGGCGGACGATTTTCCTCCGCATCTGATCGCTATCGCACCCAGCGCCCGGCAATGGTTGATGGGACGGGCAATTCCTCGGTGAGATACTGGCTCTTGCCCGTGAGGCCCCACATCGGGACGCCGGTCGCGGCGCGCCATTTCCGGCTCATGCTCTCGCCGGTGTGGCAGCCCCAGGAGCGGATGAGCGCGTCGCGCGTGAAAATCCCGCGCTTGATTTGCGTCAGCTCATTCTCGTGGAGCCAGCACTTGGAGCCGGAATCAATCATGTTCGAGTAGTCGTACATGAAGCACGCCTTGTTGCTGTGGAGGAAGAATTCGAGGTTGTTGATTTTCACGCGGTCGCGCGGCTGGCCGATGTTGAGGTAGTTCACGACTTGCGAGGCGTTGTCGAACCACATGAGCTTCACTCCGAAGGCATCGCGCACGCTGTTGACGAGGCTGAGGTAGTCGCGGCCATCCTGGCGGCTGCGCGTCACGTAAGACGGGCGGTACACGAGCCATGTGATCTGCTGCCCAGGTCGCGCGGCCTTGACCTGCTGGATCCGGATGCGCGAGGCGCGGACGAAATTCGCCCACCAATTGTCGTGCGGCTGCGCCTTCCATTTTTCCCACGCCCACAGCGAGACGCCGCCCGTGACGATCACGGTCTCGCCGGGCGCCGTGGGTTCAGCGGGGCCGGCGGCCCGGAGCGCCGGGGCGGCGAAAAATGCGGAGACGAGCGCGAGACGGAACATTTTCGACATGGCGCGAGATATATGAGTTGCCGACTTCAGCGCAAGCACGGGGCTTGAACCGTGCGGCGCTGAGCATGGGGTCGCCAATCTTTGCCATCGGGAAAATGTGTTGTGGCGTGGTGATCGGGCCATCCGCGGGAGTTCCGCTGCCGGATGCCGCGCTCGTGGACTCCGCCGGGTGCCTACGCGCGGCGCCGGCGGCTGCGCTGGAGGGTCAGCAGCATGCCGAGACTTCCGAGGATCGTCGCCATCGAGCCGGGTTCGGGAACCGCGAGCAGCGAGACGCTGTCGCCTCCGCTCAGTTCCAGGGCGAATTGCGTGCTGATGTCGTCGAAGTAGCTGATCTGGTAGGCCTGTCCATTGCTGGCATAGGCGATGTCTCCGTTGGCGAGCCCGCTGAATGTTCCGCTGATGGCGTTCGTCCCGTTGTTCAGGATGATGGTGAAGATGTCGGTCTCGAAGCCGGGGCCGTAGGCACCCGACAGCGAGAGTCATCACCGCTCCGCGTGATGCAAGCGCCCCGCAAGCAGACCGCGCTTCCTGTTCCAGAACGCCACTGCATCACGCGGAGCGATGATGACTACTTTCTTGCTGGCGTGTGAGATTTGCGGGGTAGAAGGGCGGCGGGCAATCGGCCACGAGAGGCTGAAGCTGGCGTGGTGGTTTCTGTCGCGGCATTTTCCCGGGAGGCTGGCGCGGGAACAATCCCGATTGCATTCAGGCTTCGTTTCCTGGATTGGAACAGGCCGTGGCTCCCATCCACTTCCCCATTTTATCTCATGCTCGATCACTTCAACCCGCTCAAGGCGGCATTCATGCAACGCTTCCCCGCTCTCCGTCTCCTTCGGTCAGGAGCGCGTACCGCCGCCGCACTCCTCGCCGCTCACTGCGCGCGAGCCGACAACGCCACATGGAACGGAACCGCCGACGCGCTCTGGGCCACCGTCGGCAACTGGAGCGCCAGTCCCGTGCCGGGTGCCGGCAACACCGCCACCTTCGACAACGCGGGCGGCGCGGATGACGTCATCAGCCTCGGGGGCGGCGTCACCATCGCGGCGATTCTTTTCGATACAGCCAGCGCAGCCGCATACACGATTGGCAGCGGCGGTGTCGGCAGCCAGGCGCTGACCCTGGACAACAACGGCTCTGTCACCATGAGCGCCACGGTGGCCGCTGGGGAGCTGTTCAATGCCCGTATCCTCCTCGGCACGGCCACGGCTGGCTCCTTCACCTTCACGAACAACAGCACGACAAACGCGCTGACTTTTGCGGGCAGTGTCCAGGGCGGCACGGGCGGCACGGCGGGAGCCAAGACACTCACCATCAACGGAACCGGCGACACGACGATCAGCGGCAGTGTCGCCAACGGGGGCGCGTCGTCGCTTGCCCTCAGCAAATCCGGCACGGGAACGCTGACACTTTCCGGACGGAACACCTACACCGGCGCGACGAGCATCACCGGCGGTGCGATCAGGGTTCAGGATCCGACGGCCCTGGGCACCACCAGTGGCGTCACGGTCGCCAGCGGGGCGGCCTTGCAAATCCAGGGCACATTCACGATTGACCGGGCACTCACCCTCAACGGCACCGGCGTGAGCAACGATGGCGCCCTGCGGAATATTTCCGGCGTGGGAAAATACAGCGGCAACATCACGCTCGGCAGCGCCACACGGATCAGTTCGGACGCTGGGATCCTGCGGACCACAGGCACCCTCAACACCGCCGGGTTTGGCCTGACCGTGGGCGGCGCGGGCGACACGTCCCTGTGGGGAGTTGTCAGCGGCGCGGGGGGAGTGACGATGGACGGCACCGGCATGTTGAAGATGGCAGCGGCCCACACCTACACCGGGGTCACAAACATCAATAGCGGCACTGTTTTTCTCAACGTCTCCGAGAGTGTCAACGCGAGCGGCCCGATGGGCAAACAGCTCGCCAATGCGGCCGGGACGATCGTCTTCGGCGGCGGCACGCTGCAGTACTCGGCGGTGAATACGAACGACTACTCCGGGCGTTTCAGCACCGCAGCGGGCCAGGCGATCAAGATAGACACCAGCAGCCAGAGCATCACCTTCGCCACCCCGCTCACCAGTCCCGGCGGCAGTCTGACCGTGTCGGGAGCCGGCGGCACACTGGCGCTGACAGCCCTCGGCACCTACTCGGGGGCGACCACGGTCCAATCCGGCACATTGGCGCTCAATCTCAATGCGGCGGCTGGAAACAACGTCGTATCCGCCTCTTCCGCCCTGACGCTTGGCGGCAACTTGAATGTCATCGGAACCGGCGGCACGACAGTGCGCTCGCAGACCTTCAACGGGACGACGTTCAATCCCGGCAACGCGACCATCACCCCGACCCTCAATGCCGCATCCACGACAGCCAACGTGCTGACTTTGGATCTCGGCCCGCTCAGCCGCAATGCCGGCGGAACCAGCAACATCGTTTTCACCACGGGCAACACGACCACGACCAACACCCAGATCAACACCGGCAGCGGCAGCGCCGACGCGCTCATCACCGATGCCAGCGGCGTCGCCTACCTGACCTTCGGCACCAGCGCGACGAGCATTCGCGACTGGGCCGTCAAGGATGCCGGCAACACCAGGATCATCCAGGCCCCCGGCAGCTTCTACACGGCGGCAACCGGCACCTCCATCGCGGGCCATGCCGACATCGGCGCCCTGAGCCCCACGATCACGGGCGCCGTCGGGGACAACGCGGTTGCCAGCATCCGCTTCGACAATGCGGGCGCGCGCACGCTGACCTTGAACGGGGCCACATCCACCTTCTCGGTTGGCGGCATCCTCGTCAGCAGCAACGTCGGCAACAATGCCACCGTCATCACCGGGACCGGCACGCTTCAGGGACCGGGCGCGGGCGCGGGCGACCTTGTGATCCACAACTGGGACACCTCGAGTTCGGCGCGGATTGATTCGATCATCGGCGGCAGTGGCGGCTTCACCAAGAGCGGCACCGGCACCGTGGTTCTCAATGGCGCCAACACCTACACCGGCCCGACCACGATCGGCGGCGGCATCCTGCAGGTTGGCAACGGCGGCACCACCGGCGATCTCGGGGGCACCACCGGAACCATCACCAACAACGGCACGCTGACATTCAACCGCAGCAGCGCCGCCAGTCCATTGACCATCGCCAACGCCATCACCGGCACCGGCGGCCTCACGCAACAAGGTGCCGGCACAACCATCTTGCAAGGCGCGCTCAGCTACCGCGGGCTGACGACCGTCAACGCCGGCACGCTCACGTTTGCCTCCGGCAGCTCCCGGAAGTTCACGAGCCGCGGCAACACGAACAACAGCAACCGGGGCATGGACGGGAACGGCCTCCAGGTCAACAACGGCACGGTCAACATCGGCGGCCTGGTGGATGTCGAGAACCTCTACATCACAGGCGGTGTCATCAACGTGCTGCCCGGCGGCGAGCTTTTGAACCGCCAGTCGGTGGGCAACGGGTTCTTCGGTTTCTCGGTCGGCGGCAACGAAGCAGTGGGCGCCGCCTACGGCATGCTCAACATGACCGGCGGCACGGTCTCGAACGTCAACGACCTGGTGATTGGCAACGGCCCGAGGTTCGGGGTCGGCATCCGTGGCACCGCGGCGGGACTCGTGCGCGTCTCGGGCGGCACGCTGAACGCGATCACGCTGCTCGCCAACTCCGCCGAGATCACCCAACTCGGAGGCAGCATCCGCACAGCCGGCGGGAATGCTCCTTTCCTGAACACCAGCGAGGGCAACAACAATACCGGCAATGCAACCACGGTGCTCAACGTGGCAGGTGGCTTGTTCGACAATGGAACCCTGGGGCTCAATGTTGGCGGCGGTACTGCGGGATCGAGCAAAGTTGGTCATCAACCTGAATTCCGGCACGCTGTGGACGCAGGCGATCACCCAGCTCAACGGCAGCCAGGCGATCATGAACTTCAATGGCGGCACGCTCAAGGCAGGCGCTGCTTCCGCCACCTTCACGCCGGCCCCGGTCAGCAACACGACGAGCACCTTCACCAGCTACGTCAGCTCAGGCGGCGCGGTGATTGATACCAACAATTTCAACATCACGATCCCCAGCAACCTGCTGGCTCCGACTGGCAGCGGAGTGTCGAGCCTTCCGGTCACCACCGGCGGCAGCGGCTACGTCGGCGCGCCCATGGTCGCGATCGCCGACGCCGGGGCGACGCAACCCGGCACAACCACGGCGGCCTCCAACACGATTCTGATGGCGGACACAGCCGGTGTCTTCGTTGGCCAGTCCATCACGGGAACCGGGATTCCTCCCGGCTCGATCGTGACCGGCATCACGGCCGACACTGCGATCACCATCTCGCAGAATGCGACCACCGGCGGCTCGCCCACCCTCACTTTCAAGGGCCAGGGGGCAACCGCTTTTGCCACCATCTCCGGCGGCGTGGTGAGCGGATACGTGGTCACCAACCCCGGCGTCGGCTACGTCGGAGTGCTCAGCGCCACGCTCAGCGGCGGCACCGCATCCGGCGGAACGGCGGCCACCATCAACGGGGCGGAAATCACCACCGCATCCAACACCAGCGGAGGCTTCACCAAGGACGGAGCGGGAACGCTGACGCTCTCCGGTTCGACCACGTTCACCGCACCGACCCTGCTCAACGCCGGTACGCTGGCCTTCGGCAATACCATCACCAACACTTTCCCGAGTCCCATTTCCGGGCAGGGCGCGCTGACTCAATCCGGGACGGGTGCCACGATCCTGACCGGAACCAACACCCACTTCGGAGCGACGACCGTGAGTTCCGGCGCGCTGCAAATCAGTTCCCTCACCAATCTCTCGCCAAACAGCAACCTGCTCCTCGCCGGCGGCGTCCTTCAGCTTGGCGGAGGGCTGACTTTCGATCAAATTCTCGGCACTGCGGCGGGACAGATCCAGCTCGCCAACAACGGCGGTTTTTCGGCCATCGGGGGCACTGCGATTGTGCAGCTCAACGGCGGGGCTCCCCTGGTTTGGGGCGTCACCACCGGCCTGCCAAACGGCATCGCGATTGTTTTTGGCCACACGACAGCGGATTCCCAAGTGGACTTTCAGAACGACATAGACCTGCAAGGCTCGACCCGCACGCTCACGGTCAACCTCGGCACCGGCACGGACAGCGCGCTGCTGAGCGGCGTGATTTCCAACAGCTCGGGCACCGCGGGTCTCGCCAAGCAGGGTGCCGGCACCCTCATCCTCTCGGCAGACAACACCTACAACGGCACAACGACTGTCACCGGGGGCAGGCTGATCCTCTCCGGCAACAACTCCGCGGCGACCGGCGGGATGACACTCACCGGCGGAATCACGCAGTTCAATTCGGTCAATTCCATCAACGGCACGCTTCGCAATGTCACGGTGACGTCGCCAGCATCAGTGATTTTCGGCCCGGCCTTCGGCGATGCCAATATCCCGGCGGCATTGCTCGACCGCATCGTCCCCTCCTCCACTGGCGCCATCGCCGCCGACAACCACGCCGCCACGGATTTCGACTTCAACGCGGCCGGCCTGACGGCAGCCTCGCTCGGTGCGGCCGGGAACGTGACTTTTTCCGGAAACCTGACTCCCCACGTGACCGGCGGCTACCGCCTCGGCGGCAGCGGCGGCACGCTCACCATGGGCAACACCAACGCGCTCACCGGCGCGAACACGCTGGATGTCAAAGGCAACGTCATCCTTGCCGCCCTCAACGACAACACCGGCGTCACCACCGTCAACGCCGGTGCCACGCTGACGTTGGGAGCCGGCATCACCGGCCAGAACGGATCCGTCGGCGGAAACATCACGAGCAGCGGCGCGCTGGTCTTCAATAATTCCGACAGCCAATCGTTTGGCGGCATCATCAGCGGCAGCAGCCCCCTCACAAAGAACGGCACTGGCGAACTCACATTCACCGCGCCGCACACCTACACCGGGACCACCGCGGTCAACGCGGGCGCACTGGTGCTCGCCGGCGGCGATCACACACTGGCGGTCAACAAACCGCTCATCGTCAATGGCGGCACCCTCAGCCTCGGCACGAACCGCCAGTACGCCGGCACCTTGAACGGCACCGGCGGCATCATCACCGGCACCGGCGGTACGCTGACCACCAACGGCGCCGGCACGTTCGCGGGGTCATTCCAAGGCTCGGTGAATCTGGTCAATGTGGGCGGCAGCAACATGCTGACCCTGACTGGCGACAGCACCACCACCGGCTCCGCTTCGTTGCTCGGCGGCGATGTGCCGCAGACCCAGCCCGGCACATTCAACGGCCTCACACTCAAGGACGGCGGGCGTCTCAGCGGCATGACCGCGATCAACCTGAACAACGGCTCCCTGTTCATTGATAATGCCGGCACGGCCAACAACAACGACCGCATCAACGACTCGGCCGCAATCACGCTCGATGGCGGCCGGATAATTTTCACCGGCCGCGCCTCGACCGCCTCGGCGGAGACATTCGGAGCGGTGACGGCCCGCACGGGCCTCTCGACCATCAGCGCCACGGCGGGAGCCTCGGGCAGCGCGGAATTGACGCTGGCAAGCCTCACCCGAAACACCGGGGCCACGCTCAAGGTCGAGGGCACGAACCTCGGGCAGCTTGGAAACAACGGGCGCATCATCGTCACCGGCGGCCCCGCGGGCAACCTCACCCAGGTCAACGGAGTTGTGCCCGGCGTGGTCTTCAAGACGGGCGCGGATGCGCTGCAACCGGTGGGCTATATCGAAGGCCAGGGCTTTGGATCGCTGGGTACCAGCGGCTTCCCGGCGTATTTCAGCCCCGGCGGCAACAATTTCACAGGTGCCGGCCCGGCCAGCAACGTCCAGGGCAACGGCACGGTAACAACCGGCACCCTCACCATCAATTCGCTGCGCAACGGAACCATCACTTTCACCAACGCTGGCGATACGCTGATCCTCGGCAGCGGCATGTATGTGCAGGGCTCGAATGCGTCGTTTGGAATCGGCTCCGCCACCACCCGCGGAGTGTTGACCTCCGGCCTGGGCACGGGGGAGCTTTTTCTCTTCAAGATGAACGAAGGCAGCGGAGGCGCGGCTGCCGGCAACATTCATTCCGTGATCGCGGACAACGGAGCCACCCGCGTGAAACTCATTCTCTCGAATTTCCAACGCGACAATTTGAACAACCAGGATGCAAACCTGACCGCCGGCAACACCCACACCGGCGGGACGGTGGTTTCTGGCGGGAACATCGTTTTTCTCACGGCGACAAACACCGGCGAAACACCGATCCCGTCCGCATTCGATCCGGCACAGGGCCTCATCATTGACAACAGCACCGTGACGATGGTGAGCAGCGCGCAGCAGATCGCCGCGAGCAACATCGTGACCCTCAATGGCGGGTCCGTGCTCAATCTGGCCGGCGCCAACAACACACTCGCCGGCATCGTCTTCAACAGCAGCGGCGGAAAGACCACCCCGGCCATCACCGGCGGTACGCAGATGACCGTCACCGGCAACATCACCTCCACGCCGTCCGATTTGTCATTCACTCCGCTCATCAGCACCGTCCTCGATTTCAACGGCACGGACACCCACGACATCACGGTGGCCGCGTTGCCGGAAGGCAACTACGTCAACTCCAACACCCTGCTCAACGGCCTGAGCATCAGCTCCGCCATCCAGAACGGCGGCTTCACAAAAAAAGGCGCGGGCGTCTTGAACCTCACGGGCAACAACACATTCAGCGGCCAGTTGACCGTCGAGGAGGGCGTGCTGAATGTCGCCACCATCAACAACGCCAGTGCGAACGGAGTGCTGGGCAACAGCGGCCTGGCGGTGATCCTCGGCAGGACCGGGGGAAAAACCGGCACGCTGGAATACACCGGCGGCACCACGGCCAGTTCCAAAAATTTCACCCTCGCCTCCGGCGGCACCGGCGCGTTCCAGGTGGATAACGCGGCTGCAAATCTCACCCTTGGCGGCGCGTTGAATGGCGGCGGCACCCTCGCCAAGAACGGCCCCGGCACGCTGACGCTTTCAAGCCCCGCCAACTTCAACACCGGCGACATCGCGGTGAACGCCGGCACGCTGGTGCTCGCCGACAATGCCGGCTTGATGTTCCTCGTCACCGATCTCGGGAGCAACCGCGTCATCGGGAGCGGCACGGCCATTTTCAATGGTGACTTCACGATCCAATCCTTCGCAGTCAGCGCCACGTCCGGCTCCTGGTCCCTGGTCAGCGTCGCAACCTTGAACGAGACGTTCGCCTCCACGTTCAGCGTCGTCGGCTATGGTGATCCCGAGAACGACGGGAGCTGGACGCTGCTGGATGGCACCCGGATTTGGACCTTCACCGAAAATACCGGCGTGCTCGCGCTGACCAGCACCGGCCCGACACCATACGACACCTGGGCCGCCGACCGTGGATTGACCGGGGCGAACAATGCCCCCGGCCAGGATGCCGACGGAGATGGGCACATCAACCTCGCAGAGTTTGCCTTCGACGGCGACCCGCTGAATGGCTCGGACAATATGAAAGTCTTCGCGCGCACCGAGGACAGCGACATTGATGGCGATGCGACCAAGGAGCTTGTCCTCACCGTTGCCGTGCGTGCCGGAACGCCTGCGTTTAGCGGCACCACCCCGCCCACCGCATCACACGAAGGCATCACCTACGAGATCGAAGCCAGCGGCACCCAGCCCGGTTTTACCGCCCTCACCGCGGCCCATGTCGTGGGGCCGCTCACCTCCGGGCTGCCCGTTCCCGGCGCAGGCTACGAATACCGCAGCTTCAGCCTCGACGGTTCCAACGGCCTTCCGGGCACAGGATTCTTCCGCGCCAAAGTCTCGGCACCGTGACCCTCCTCGGAAGAATCACCTTTTTCCCGCGCTCCCCGTTCACGGATCAGGGCTGATTTTTTATGAACACAGGTGCTCTGGCGGTGTCATAGCCAGCCGAATGACCGCCCATTCGCCAACGCTCAAGCCGCTGTGCCGGCCATCCCCGGCATTGACCCGCCCCCGGAAACGTGAACCATGACCTCGACCTGCCTGACTTTCACCACCCTCATGCCGCCCCTTGCTCCGACACATTCAAGCTTCCCTGCCACGGCGTTCGCTGGCAGGGCTGATGCGCGCGCCATGGAGCAAGACCCGAAAGAGCTGAGCCGCCGCGAGGACGAGGCGCTCGTCGCCCGCTCGCAGGCCGGCGACGCCACGGCCTTCGACACGCTCGTGGTCAAGCACAGCCCACGCATTTACTCGCTCATCTACAACATGACCTCGAACCACGAGGACACGCACGACCTCATGCAGGATGTGTGGGCCAAGGCCTACCGCTCCGTCGGCGGCTTCCGCGGCAAATCACAATTCGCCACCTGGGTCCACTCCATCGCGGTCAACACCTCCCTCAATTTCCTCAAAAAACGCAGCCGCCGCTGGACCATGTCGCTCGACGACGTGGACAACGGCATCGCCAACGACAAGGAATTCGCCGAACTCACATCGCACCTCACGCCCGTGCGCGAGACCGACCTCGGCGAACTTCAAAAGCGGATCAATGAAGCCATGATGAAGCTCACCCCCGAGCACCGCGCCGTCGTGACGATGTTCGACATCCAGGGCATGGCCCACGCGGAGATCGCAAAAATCCTCAGCCTCAGCGAAGGCACCGTCCGCTCCCGGCTTTTCTACGCCCACAAACAACTCCAAGCGTGGCTCTCCGAATTCGCACCGACCAGCAACTCGTGACTCACATGGAAAACAAGCAGCTCAACGAACAACAGCTCCAGGCACTTCTCCGCCTCAAACGCTTCGAACAGCCGCCGCCCGGCTACTTCGACGACCTGCTCCACGCCGTCCACCGCCGCCAGCGCGAGGAAATGCTGCGCCGCCCCGCCTGGCGCATCTTCCTCGACAGGGTCGGCGGATTCCTCACCTCCTCCCAGCGCGACTGGGCCTACGCCGGCTCGTTGGCCGCGGTGCTCATGATCGGCATCGGCATGATCCAGATCGCACTGCCAAAGCACACCCCCGCCACGCCATCGGTCGCCCTCGCGCAAGTCGCGCAACAGGATCCCGCCCTGCCCGTCGCACAGCAGGAGCCCGCATTCAACCTTCAGGGAAACCCGCACTTCAAAATCACAAAGATCCAGCGGAACCACCCGCGCGAAACCAGGGAATCGCTCGCAGGCGCGGAGATACCGGTGCGGTTCGTCATTGATACGCAGCCAGCGAGCTATGAACCGTCCCGGATTCGTTTCTAAATTCCTCCGCCTGCTCACCGCCGCCGCACTGCCCGCCTGCGGCACCCTCGCCGCTGCGGAGCCGGATCTCTCCGCTCAGATCACCGCCCAAATCCGTGCCATCACCGACAAATGCGGCGAGGCGATCTGCCGCGTCGAGGCCGGCGACGACCACGGACGCCTCTCCGGCACCGCCTTCCTCGTGGATGCCGACGGCACTCTCCTCACCACCTACAGCGTCGGCGGCGAGACGGACGACATCGTCGTCACCATCGGCACGGACAAATATCCCGCCACCCGCCTGCTCGCCGACGCCCGCAGCGGCCTCGCCATCTTGAAAGTGGACGCCACGAAACCCCTCCCCTTCCTCTCCTGCGCCAAACCGCAGGAAACCGGGCTTTCCGCCCCCGTCATCGTCCTCGGCCATCCCCTCGCCCTTCCGCTTTCGCCGAGCCTCGGCATGGTCGCGGGCTTCGACATCGGATTCCGCGGCCGCTTCTTCGCCACGCGCCACATCCGCATCAGCGTCCCCGTCCAGCGCGGCCAGAGCGGCTCGCCCGTGCTGAATTTCAACGGCGATCTCATCGGCATCCTCATCGGCACCGTCGGCGAGCAAAACGGCATCTTCGCCCTCCCGATTGATGCCGCCTCCAAAGTCCTCCGCGACTTCCGCACCTCCGGGCGCGTCCGGCAAGGCTGGCTCGGCGCGGACGTGCGGGTCACTGAAGCCCCCGAGCACGGCAGCAACGCCCGCATCCGCGACGTCCGCAAGGACAGCCCCGGCTTCACCGGCGGCCTGCGCCCCGGCGACGTCATCCTCGGCGTCGGCGACAGGAAGATCGCCAATCCCGAGGACGTATTGAGCGCCTCCTTTTTCATCGTCGCCGACGAACCGCTAAAAATCCGCATCTCCCGCGCCGCCAAAATCCACGATCTCACCGTGACGCCCGCCGACTCCCCGGACGGCGAAGGCCCGACCGTCCAGCGCGAAGACCCGCCATTCCTCGGCGCAACGGGCGTCACTCCCGCGAAGTAGCTGGCCGCCCTCCGCACCCGGCTGCGGCGGCCAGAAAATCCCAACAAACGGCTGTCCACTGATTCCTCGGGCGCTACACTCGCAACCATGCCTTACACCGGAATGGTTCTCACAATCCTGTCGGTCGTCCTCGGTTTTTTCCTGGTCCTCCTCGCATACTGGATCGCCGCCGCGGGCTTGTTCGTGAAAACCACGGATGCATGCCGCCAGCAGATCGCCGAGCGGCCTGTGCGCTGCGCGCTCGTGGGTATCGCCACATTCGGGGTCATGCTGGTGGTCGTCCTGGCTGCGCTTGGAAAAGGCGGCGCCGGCTTTGTGTTGCTGGTGGCGGCGGTTCCGCTGCTCATTTCATTCGTCGGCACGGCCGGCCTTGCCATGCACATCGGCAGGCGGCTGTGCGGCGAGGACGCGGAACGCTGGAACCAGGCGATGCGCGGCGGGGTGGTCCTCGGACTGTGCTTCATCACGCCGGGGCTTGGATGGATCATCGTGGCGCCCATCGGTCTTGCGAGCGGCTTCGGCGCGTTCCTGCTGGCAAAGCCCTGGAAATCCAGCGCCGCCGCTCCCGCGCTTCCGTGAAGAAAACCAGCCGCCGCGAATTTGTCGTCACCGGCGCCGCTGCGCTGGTGTTTAGCGCGGCAATCCTGCGCATCGCGCAGGGCTGGATAAAAAATGCCGGGCAGATGCTCGGCTTCGGCCTCTCGCGCCCGCTCGACGGCCCGCTCACCCCGCCGCCGAACGCCACCATTGATCCCGTCGCGCACGTGCTGAACCGGCTCACCTTCGGCCCCGTTCCCGGCGACTACGCGCACGTCGCGGCGGCGGGCGTGGATGCGTTCATCGAGGAACAACTCGCGCCGGAGACGATTGACGACACGCTCTGCGACCGTGCGACCGCGCGTTTCACCGATCTTTGGTGTGAACCGCTCGGGGAGCACTACGAGGAGGATGACGAATCGCTTCCGCCGATCCTCCGCCGCGTCACGACGCTCCGCGCCATCTACAGCCGCCGCCAGCTCTTCGAGGTCATGTGCGAGTTTTGGAGCGACCACTTCAACATAGATCCGGGCAAGGGCGACTGCCACTGGAGCAAGCCGGGTGACGACCGCGATGTCATCCGCCGGCACGCGCTCGGGAACTTCCGCGACATGCTCCGCGCAAGCGCGCTCAGCCCGGCGATGATCTGGTATCTCGACGGCCAGGCCAACGCGGTTCGTGAGCCCGGCGACAAGCCGAACGAAAACTACGCGCGCGAGCTGATGGAGCTGCACACGCTCGGCGTCCACGGCGGCTACACCCAGCAGGATGTGATGGAAGTCGCGCGCTGCCTCACCGGCTGGACGCTGCGCTCCAAAAAGCAGGACACGCGCAGATGGGAGCTGCTCAACCTCAAGAAGCTCGCCGAGCGCCCGCACGAATGGAAGCCGTTCAACATGCGCGGGGAGGTGCATTTTGAAAAGGAATGCCACGACGACAACGCGAAGCGCGTGCTCGGCCACGAGATCCCCGCCGGGCTCGGCGCGGGTGACATTGATCGCGTCATCGAGATCGTCGCCTCGCACCCGAGCACCGCGCGCTACCTCGCGACGAAGCTCTGCACGCGCTTCATCGCCGACGAACCGCCCACCGCCGCCGTGGATTCCGTCGCGCGGGCTTTCTCGGACAGCAAGGGCGACATCAAGACGACGCTGCGGGCGCTATTCGCCACGCGGGAGTTTCGCGCATCCGCGGGCGGGAAATTGAAGCGCCCGTTTCATTTCGTCGTCTCCGCGCTGCGCGCGACGAACGCGCATACCGACGCGCAGCTTCCGCTGCTCTCGTATCTCGAAAAGATGGGGCAGGCTCCGTTCCGCTACCCGACGCCCGATGGGTACCCGCTCGAGGCCGGCCACTGGCACGCGACGCTGCTGTGGCGGTGGAAGTTCGCGCTCGCGCTCGCGAACAACCAGATCGGCGGCACGCGGATCGAGCGGACGAAACTGCAACGCCAGATCGGCAGCGACGTGGCGATGATGGCCACGGTGCTCAACCGCCAGCCGGGCGCGGCGGAGAGCGACGCCTTTCTGAAATCCGGCGACGGCCTCGCGCTGCTGCTCGCCTCGCCAGTCTTCCAACGCTGCTGACATGGCCGCGCAACTTTCCACCACCGTTGAACGCGACGACAAACGCACGCTTGTCGTCGTCTTCCTCCGCGGCGGGGCGGATGGGCTGACGCTCGTCGTGCCGCGCGAGGACGACCACTACTACCGCGCGCGCCCGCTGCTCGCGGTGAAAAAGCAGGAGACCATCAATCTCGACGGCACCTTCGGCCTCCACCCGCAACTCGCCCCCCTCGAAGCCGCCTGGAAGGAAGGTGACCTCGCCATCGTCCACGCGGCGGGCAGCGAGGACGACACGCGCTCGCACTTCGAGGCGCAGGATTTGATGGAGCACGGCGGCCTCGTCGCGGGCGGCTGGCTCGGGCGGTTCCTCCGCGCGCGCGGGCCGGGCACTTCGCCGCTCAGCGCCGTGGCGCTCGCACCGACGCTGCCGGAGGTGCTCTCGGGTGCGCCGGGCGCCACGGCGTTCCAGCAGATCGGGGAGTTTTCCATCGGCACGGAGACCGCGGAGTTCTCGCGCGAACTGCGGCGGCTCTACGAGATCGAATCCGGCCCGTTGCGCGCGGCGGCGGAGAACACGTTCGAGGCAATGCGGCGGATCGAGGCGATTGACGTGAAGGCGTCGCCCGCAAATGGCGCGGCCTACGACGCGAATGATGATTTTCACCAGGGGCTCCGGCAGGTCGCGCAGCTCATCCGCGCCGACGTGGGCCTCGACGCTGCGAGCGTGGATCTCAACGGCTGGGACACGCATTTCACGCAGAACATCGCGATCACCGGCAACATCACGAGCCTCGGCGGCGGCCTCGCGGCATTTCGCAGGGACCTGGGCGCGCGCATGGCGGCGACGACGGTCGTGGTGATGAGCGAATTTGGCCGGCGCTTCGCGGAAAACACGAGCTTTGGAACCGACCACGGGCGCGGCGGCGTGATGTTCGTGATGGGGGGCGGCGTGCGCGGCGGGCGCATGCACGGCGAATGGCGCGGCCTCTCGCGCGAACTGCTCGAAGGCCCCGGCGACCTGCCCGTGTGGACGAACTACCGCGACGTGCTCGCGCCCGTGCTCGCCCGCCACGGTGCGACCGCGACGGCGATGGGGAAGATTTTCCCCGGCCACGCGCTGAAGTCGCTTCCGGTGTGATGACGGCGGGGAAACGCCAGAACCTGCTTTGCGACAACGAGCCACCGCCGCCCCGGCAACGCCCCTCCACATTTCGCCCGGTGCATCGCAAATTCATGGCACCATTCAGCCTCGAAACGGCAATTGAAAGGGCCACGAAAACGCACAGACGCCACAAAAGCAGGAGGAAATGGTGGCACCCCCCACTTGGAATTCTTCACCCGCCGGGTGTGGGCAAACTCTTCGGTTTCGCAGCGCTCTTGTACCGCTTGCGCCTTTTCGTGGCTCCCAACTGCCGGTTTTAGGATCAACAACTCCCAGCACCCCGCACGTGCCGCGGAGCCCTGAAGGCGCTGTCCCGTTGCTGACGATCAATCTCTTCAACGACAGCGACCACCCGGCAGTGCGCGACCGCTTTCTACGGCTCACCAACCGTCGGGTTCACGATGGTCAGGGCGCGTGAACGGGAGCCGCGTGTGAGCACTTCCTTGCCGGAGGTCTGGGCCTGCCAGGCCATTCCCCGGTATCGCAGCGGCCGGTAGCCGAGCGCCAGCAGTGCGTCGAGCGGCGCCTGTTTCAGACCGGGCTTCCAGTATTCGGGCGCGCCGCCTGTTTCGTAAAAGTAGATCCACTTCCGGTCGGAGGTCGCCCAGCCCGCGCACAGGATCACGTGCCTGCGCGGGATGTTCAGCAGGTCGCCAGGGCGCAGATCCCCGGCGCTGGGGAGCAGGTTGCAGACGGATGGCAGCCGCGCGGTATCGTAAACCACCGGCAACTTCAGGCACCTCGAGACGAACCCCGAACAGTCCACTCCCGTCGCCAGGGTGCTCACGGCCGCGTTGTCCGCGCTCCGCTTTGCGGGCGAGGAAACGTCGCCCGCCGCCATCCCTTCCGCGACCGCCATGTCGAATGATGCCGGATCGTCGAAGCCACCCCACTTGTATGGAATGCCGTGATTCACATCGCCGGGCACCCACCAGCCGGGCCGGTCGGACTGCATTCGATAGCCAATGTCCGGCGTATTGACCGCCACGCCTTTCGGATCCTTGCCATGAAGGATGTTATTCGCAAAAGGCTTCCATGCGTGGGTTGCATATTGCTGCGCGATGGACAGTGCCTCGGCGGGCGTGACCTGTGACGGAGCAGAGGGATCGCCGGGTACCAGGCGGGCGGAGGATTCCGGATTCGTCCGCCAGGAGGCGCAGCCGGCAAGAAACATCAGGCCTCCAAGAACGCTGCAGACCCGGCTTGGAGTTGTATGGCGGCCGTGTCGAATCATGGGCAAGTGGCGATAGCGCGCGCGGCACCGGCTTGCAATCCGCTGCATTCCGCGGCGATACAGCATTCACCTTTCAAACGTGAATTCCGATACCTGCGTCCGCCGTGCCATTGTCTGCGCTCTCGCGCTCACCTTCGCATCCGTGTGTGTGGCCGCTGATGCCGCGAAAGGCCCGCGCACCGCGCTGGTCATCGGGAACAACCGCTATGAGGCTGCGGTCGGTCCGCTCCGCAACACCGTGAATGATGCGAAAGCGATGGCCAGAACGCTGCGCAGCCTCGGCTTTAACGTCATCGAAAAGCACAATGTCACCCGCGACGGGCTGATGACGGCCATCATACGGTTCCGGAAAAATCTGCGCGGAGCCGAAGTGGCTTTGTTCTATTTCGCCGGGCATGGCATCAACGTCGCAGGCTCGAACTATCTCATCCCGATCAAATCCGGTTACGATCCCGCGGGCACCGACGGCACCGGCCTGCGGCTGCTGGCGGAGACGAAGCTCTTCAATGCAGAGCAAGCTGTCGCCGAGATGGCCGCCGCCAAAGGACGCTGCAATCTCGTCATTCTCGACGCCTGCCGCAGCACGCCGCTCGCACGCAATCCGCAGGCGCGCGATGCCGCGAAACCAGGTGGCCTTTCCGAAATGAATCCGCCCGCCGGCTCGCTCATTGCATTTGCCACCGATGCCGGACGCACCGCAAACGATGGTGACGGCGTCAACGGCCTCTACACCGAAGAGCTGCTCCGCCATTTGCGCACGCCGGGGCTGACCATCGAGCAGGTCTTCAAGCGCACGCGCGCAGGAGTACTGGAGCGATCCCGCGGCGCGCAGGTTCCCGCCGAGTATTCACGCCTGGTCGGCGAGGACGTTTTCCTCGCGGGTCCCTCCGCACCGGCATCCACGGACGAAGCCCCCATTCCGAAAGGTCGCCCCATACCGATGCCGACCCAATCCGAAATCACGAGACTCGCCACCTCCGGCGACGCCGCCCATTGCGTGGAGGCCCTCCGGCGCCTCGCGCGCGGCCGCGGCCCGTCCGCCCAAGCCGCCGCACCGCTGGAGACACTTCTGGAACGCGTAAAAGAGGATCTGCGGACCGCAACCGCGACCAGCGCCAGGGTCAAAGCCGCGCTGGAGACATGCGACATCGTCCTCGCAGCGCTCAGCGACTTGCTCCCGCCAGATCACTCCCGCTTGCGCCCGCTCACGGCCAGCGCCCACAACCGCCGGGGCGATGCGCTTCTCCTTTCCCACCGCGCTGAAGAGGCACTGGAAGCCTACGAAGCCGCGATCGCGAATGTGCCAGCCGATGCCTACGTCCGCTACAACCGAGGCCGCGCGCACCTTGCCCTCGGCCACAAGGAAGAAGCCCGGGCCGACTTCACAACAGCCGCCAGCTCAAAGTTCAAACAGCCCGGAGCCCGCAAACTGGCCCTCGCCGCGCTTGCGGGATTGAAGTGACTGAAAAAATGGAATCAAACTGCTCCCACATTCATCGCGGGGCGTACCGCGAAAATCCCGCTTGCCGCACCACAGATGCCTGACCAGTTGATGCCAGATTCCCAGAGTGACAGTGGCCGTTTCCCGCTCGGCACCGTGATGATGTATGGCCCGACCGCGAGGCGCGCCACAAAGGCCGTCGCCGCAGTTATCCCAGCGCCGGACGCCGCACCCGTGGCTCTGCAGCGCTGGTTCGTCGCAAAAGGCGACATCCGCAACGACGTGGAGACGGCGGACGAGCTCGCCTCGTTTTTCAAAGCGCACGAGGTCCGCGAGACCGTCCTCTCCGACCGCATCACCGGCTGCCCGCACGAGGAGGGCGTGGACTACCCGCTCGGCCGCGAGTGCCCCGAGTGCCCGTTTTGGGCGGAGACGGATCGCTTCACCCACGAACCGAAATCGCCCGCGGACGACAACGACCTCAGCGGCTTTATCCCGGCGGAGGAAATCATCGTCGCGCTTTCCGAGGAGCGCGGACAGCCGCCGCGCGAGGCGCTTCGGGCCGCCGACGCGCGCCGCGAGGAAATCACCGACCGCCTGCTCGCCGCGCTGGAGGCCGGGCTCGCCGCACCGTCCGAGGCCTCGGGCGAAGTCAGCCAGCTTTTCTGCCACGCCCTTTACCTCCTCGCGAAATGGCGCGAACCGCGCGCGTTCCCATTCGTGCTGCGCTGGCTCGCGCTGCCGGACGAAGGCGCGTTCGACATCGGGGGCGACGTGCCCACCGCGGCAGGCTCGCGGATTCTCGCCTCCGTCTGCGGCGGCGACCGCCCGGAAATCCGCGCGCTCGTCGAGAACCGCGAGGCTAACGAGTACTGCCGCGGCCAGGCGCTCGACTCGCTCGCAATCCTCGCCGCGTGGGACGAGCTGCCGCGCGAGACGGTCATCGCCTACCTGCGCGAACTCATCAGCGACAAACTCGAACGCGAACCAACCTACGTGTGGTGTGCTGTCGCCAACGTCATCGTTGATCTCGACGCCGGAGAACTCGTGCCCCTCATCCGTCAGCCGTACGAGGATGGCCTCGTGGATCCTTTCAGCATCGGGTGGGACGAGATCGAAAACCGCGTCTCGCACACCGCGCGGACGCCCTTCGAGGACTTCCAGCACCGCCACCCGCCGATCACCGACGTGGCGAAAGAGACGGCTTGGTGGGCGATGTATGCGCGCAAAGCGGTGAAAAATCGCGGCACCTCGAATACTGTGGATTTCGCGGACCAATCCCCATCCCGCTACGACCCGCCCAAGCCCTTCATCGCCCCGCCTAAAACCGGCCGCAACGACCAGTGCCCCTGCGGCAGCGGCAAAAAATTCAAAAAGTGCTGCGGCCAGAACGCGTAGCCGCATCCCCTCCCGCACATGGCCTGGCGCTTTGACGAACACATCCTCCGCGGCGAACTCGACAACACCGTGCGCGGTCGCGTCACCGGCCGCATCTGGCTCGCCGGCATCGCCGAGCCGATGACGCTCGACCTGCGCGGCGACTGCGCGCCCGACCTCGCCGGCTGCACGCTCGCGTTTGAAAATCCGCAACCCATCCCGATGACCGACGCCCCGCCGCATCCCGACCAGCGCGGCTGGGTCGGCGACATCACCGCTTCGCAGAAAGTCAAAGTCCACGACGTGCCGATGGAGGAATTCATGCGGCTCTACGAACTCGGCGAGCCCGCGCCGTGGCACTGGGCGAACGCGCTCTATCTCGAATGGTTCAGCGAGCGCAACGGGCGCGTCGTCATCCAGACCGCCGAGTTCCGACTCACGCTCTCCGCTCCCGCGTGGACGCTCACGCCGGACGAATCCCAAGCCAGCCGCGCAGCCAGCGCGCGCGATTACGCCGAGTGGATGGAGAAACACTGCGGCCCCCTCACCGGCGACGCGCAAGTGGTGGACCTCGGTGAATTCCTCGCCGGGCAGGAGCGCGACGAGGAAGGCGAGGAATGGAAACGCGCGGACGACGACTCCCCGCCACCAGGACACTGAGGAGAATTAACGGACGGTGGTTCTCTTCCCGATACTCGCGGTTCCGGCGCAATCTTCCCGGCGGAGCGCAACCTTGAATCCGCCGGAACTCCGGGGGCGGTGCTTTGACGGCCACACAGTGCCCTTGTCCTGCGCCGCGCGCCCGCGCACCGTGGCGTCATGGGAATGTTCGATACCATCTACGTCAAAACGCCGCTGATCTGCCCGGCCTGCGGAGCCGGGGTCCGCAGTCTTCAGACGAAGGAGTTCGATTGCACAATGGCGCATTTCAAAATCGGCTCGGTGCTGTCCGGGAGTTCCGTCATGACGGGCATCGTCAAAGAAACCCTGTGGTGCGACGCGTGTTCCAAAACGCGCCGCGAGTCGGGCGACAAAGCGGATCCGCCGCCTGAACCGCCCGTCTATCTC
Organism: Prosthecobacter debontii; assembly: GCA_945861385.1. Taxonomy (GTDB): domain Bacteria; phylum Verrucomicrobiota; class Verrucomicrobiia; order Chthoniobacterales; family Chthoniobacteraceae; genus SXWH01. Next base: position 52,530 of record CAMAUI010000001.1, on the reverse strand, counting down.
GTCATCTGGCACTCCATCCTCGCCGGCGTGGAGCAGGACCTCGCCAAAGCCGAAGCGCGCCTCGCCGCCGTGGACCGCCTCGATCTCATCGGCTGGCTCGACGAAGCCCAACGCGAAGCCGCCCGCTGGCGCCGCCACCACCACAGCCTCCACCACGACGTGCAGCGCTGGCACGAATACCTCGCCCGCGCCGCCGCCCCCGAGCCCGAAGCCACCGGCGAGCTCGCCGAAAAGCGCCGCGCCTTCCAGCGCCTCTTCGATCTGCCGCAAGAAATCCTCACCGCCCCCGATCCCCTCGCCGCCATCCTTACGGCAAACAAACACGCAGACGAGGAAGCGGACGATTGAAGCGAATCGGCCATGTCGAGGCCCGGTCATTTCGGAATTTGTGCGGGCGTCGGGCTATTCATCGTCGTGGCACATCGCCCACGACACTGCTCCATGCGCTCTTCTCAGACTGCGGCAGAAAATCCCTGACAAGATTCCGCGCACGCCACACGGTGCCGGAAGTTTCTTCGATGAAAATCAATGCCCAAGCGTTCTTCAATTTCTGCTCCAGCCATGTGCCGCTGCTGGAGCGTCTGGCAGCGCATGAGGATGAGATTTCAGAAACTGACGTGCGGCAGTTGATTCGGGCGAATCCGGGACAGTGCGATGAACTGCCGGAAACAACATGGCGGCGGCTGAGGGAGCTGCAAATCCTCGTCACCACGGAGCCGGGCGGCGAATTCCATCTCCTCGCGGAACCCGTGCGAAAACTCGTGGCGTATCTTTTCGACGAAGCGCAGGCGGCGACGCCCGAGATGGTGCGCGGTTGCATGGAATCGCTCCGCGTGACGGGGCATCAGCTCGTGCGCGCGATCGAGGAGGACGATCTTTCGCTCCTCCGCATGGCGATGGAGGAAATCCATCAAACCCTCCGGCGCATTCATGCCGACCTCGACGAAACGCACCACCGCATCCTCGACGAAGTGGCGCGCTACAAGACCGAGCGGCGGACGGTTTCCGTGCGGGAGAAATTTCAGCGCATCGTGCGATGGATGGAGCGCTACGTGGATCCGATGGTGGAAATCGTGCGCCCCGACGGGCCGCTGCGGGCGACATTCGACGAGACGGAGCGATTGATGCAGCGGGCGCGCGAGCACGGGTTGTTCAACGATCTTCCGGCGCTGGAGCGCGGGCTGCGCCGCCTTCGCTTTGTGCAGCGGCACGCCTTGCGGGTCTTTCAGCAATGCCGCCGCGAGCTGCAGCCGCTCTACGAATCGCTGCGACGCTCCTCGTTCATCGCGGAGGGCGCGGCGCTCGCGTTGCGCCGACTGGAGCAGGATGGTCTCGCTGGATGGGCGCAGAGTCATGCAATCACAAGTTGTGCGCTGCGCTGGCAGAATGTTCCGGGGGACACGGCGATTGAGCGGGCCTTGCGAAACATCATCGAGCATCCGCCGGAGTCCGCGCCGGTGATCGCGATTTCCGCGGAAGAAGAAACGCCCGCCGATCTGGTGCGCCGGCACTGGCTCGACAGTCTCCCCGACGCGGCTCGCGAAAGCGTCCCGCTGCCGGACCTGCTCGGCTGGCTGGTGCAGCGATACCCGCAGCGCGACACCGCGGACATGCTCGCCGGATTCACGCTGCTCGTTTTCGATTCGGAGTTCGACGCGACCTTCGCGGGCGGAGATGCGCGCGACTACCCGACCACCGACGGCGTGCTCGACGCCGAGCCGGTGCAACTCGCCAGCGCATGAATGAGCTTCCCCATTTGCAGGAAGTCTTCGACCGGCTCCGGCGCGGCTGGCATTTGTCGCCGGAGGACGAGCCGGCTTTCTCAGCGGTCGCGATGCAGCCGGAGGCGTATGCGGAATACTTCGCACCGCTCGGCATCACGCTGGTGCGGCACGCGCGCGATTTTTTCTACTTCGATCCGGAGTCGCCGGAAAACATTCCCGACGCGCTGCCGCGGATCGCGGTGTTTTCGTTTATCCTCGTCGATCATGCGGCCAATCAGGGTCGTCCCATTGAAGAGTTCCTGCTCGGCCAGCATTTCCTCATTGGGAAGCTGCCGCATCTTTCCTCCGACCGATACGCGGCGATGTTGCGGCAGGTGGAAGTCGAAGACGTCGGCGGACTTAGCCAAATCCTCAAGAACATGGAGCGGTATGGCTGGGTGAAATTTGTCGGCGAAGACGAGTTCCGTTTCCTGCGTCCGTTTCACCGCGTCTTTGACAAATGCCTGGAACTCGCCGCGGCCGCGAGCGCACCGGCGGAGCCTGCCGCCTGACATGCCGCACGGCCCGCAAAAACTCATCCTCATCAACTCCGGGCGCTACGATTTCGCGGAGGTGGAAACGAGCGGTTCGCTGCAAATCGTCGGCCAGAACAACACGGGCAAGACCACACTCATCAACACGCTGCAATTTCTCTACCTCGACGATCGGCGGCACATGGATTTCGGCGCTTACTCATCGGACCAGACGCGCGACTATTACTTCCCAAACCAATATAGCTACGTGCTTTTCCAATGCCTCGGCGCGCGCGGACAGTTTGTCTTTGGCTGGCGCGGGCAAAGCAAAGCGGCTGGCGGTGAACCCGAGCGGTTCTACTACGAAGGGCCATTCGCCGCGGACGATTTTTTCGATGCAAAGGGCGCAGTCCGTGAGCCGAAGGCCGTGGCCGCCTGTCTCGCATCGCGTGAGTTCACGCTGGTGAAAACCGCGCACGAGCATCGCGAGCTGCTGTTGCTCGCGACGAAAGGCGAGTCGCGCGGAGTGGGTCTCGTCGCTTTGCGCGACAACGACCGCTACCCGCAATTCCGCGAGACGCTGAAAGACCTGCTCTCACTCAGCAAGATCACGCAGGACAAGATGCGCGACCGGCTGCTCATGCTTGCCGGGCTTTCAGCGGACAAGTATGCGCTCGATGTCCGCGAGTTATTCGGGGAGGACTACGACAGGATTCGCGAGCGAAAGCGAAAGTTGACCCGCTTCAAGGAGCACCAAAGCAAGGTCGAGTTGTTTGTCGATACCTGCGCCGAGCGGGACCGGGTGCGCAGCGAACTCGTCCACCGATGGAGCGACCTGCGGCCGAAGCGGCAGGCATTCGAGCAGGAGCACGATGCCAGGATCGAGAAGCTGAAGGCGAAGGCATCGGCTGCGCAGGAACGGATGCAATCGCTCACCGAGGAAATCGCCGACCGAAGAAAGAACAAGGAATCGCTCGCCGAAATAAAGGGAAAGGTGACGGCGCGATTGGAAAGCATCGCAGCCCAGGAGAAACAGTTTGCAGGTTTCGAGGAGGAACTGTCCCGCGCCGCGCTCACGAACCTCACGAACGCGATTCACAGCCTCAAGATTCAACTCTCCGCCGCACAGACCCAGACGCGCGAGAAGGTCGAGACGCAATGCAAAGTCTATCGCGACATGGTGACGAGAAAGCGGCAGACCGTCGCGCATTTCGACCGCGCACTCGTCACCGTGCTGCGCCGCAGCATGACGGACGCGGAACTCTCGCCCCTCGCCCGACTTTTCAACTTCGACCTGCTCGAGACTCCCGTCGGCGACGACGGCATCCGATTGAAAGAACCGGATGATTTCATCGCGATGCTGCGCGCGCTGCACCGGCGCATCAAGGACGACACCTATCGCGATAGCAGCGCCGATATTCCGCTGCCCGTCAGCCAGCACACGCTCGCCGCGCTCGAAAACCCGGAGGCCATTCGCGAGCGTCTGGCGGACGACGAGGAAACGCTTCGCCAGTGCGAGGCGGTGCTCAAGGCGATCGACGAGCGGGAAAACCTCGCGCGCGAACTTCAAACAAAGGAACGCGAGCAGGCTGAGTTGAGTCGCAAGATTTTCGGATGGGAAGAACTGCAAAAAGCCAGGGTCGGGCTGCCGCAACTCCGCAACGAATTGAAGAAAGCCGGGCACGACTTGGAAACAGCAAGCACGCAGATCGGCAAACTCGAAGGTGACTTGGAAACTGCGCGAAAGGACAAAGAGAAAGGGGACGACTTGAAACGGAACGAGGAAAACCAGTTTAACGAAGTGATTGGCAGATTCAATCAATGCCTGGCTCCCGAGTGGTCCAAGCCAGTGCCGCTGGAGGAAGCAATTCCCGATGACCTGGATGCCTCGGTCGCGCTATTCCTGCGGCAGCAGACTCATCTCGGAAAACTCGACGGCAAAGCCGGCACTGCGCTGCAAGCCGTCGAGAAGGAACTCGGCAGCGACTACTCCGGCGCGGACGAAAACGAAACCGCGCGCCTCTTGCGCGAAGAATTGGAAGCACTGGCAGACAGAGAGAACGCGCTCGGTCACGATTGGGAGCTGCTGCTTCACGAACTGCGGGCCACCTTCGACCAGGTGCTTCGCTCGCTCCGCGACATCGAAAGCGCAGCCACCCAACTCAACCGCAGGCTCGCAGCCGTGCAGGTTTCGAACCTCACCGCACTGCGCATGGATGTCATCGAGAAGGCGGACATAGCCAGCTCTCTGCGCAGGCTCGCGGAGGTCGAGCAGCCTGGCCTGTTCGACGACAGTTCCGGCCTTGAGACGGCGATTGAAGGCTTTCGGAAAAAATTCGATGCCAACCCGTTGCTGCGCTACGCGGACTTGTTCACGCTCCGCTTCACCGTCACCGCGGACGACGGCAAGCCGCATCACTACCACAACCTCGACCAGGTCGAATCGCACGGCACAACCATCACCATCAAGGTGCTTTTCAACCTGCTCGTGCTGCGCAGCCTCCTGCGCGAGGACAGTTCGAAATCGCCGCTCTGCGAAGTGCCGTTTTTCCTCGACGAAATCCACTCGCTCGATCCGGCCAACCGCCGCGTGATCATTTCGACCTCGCGGCAGCTCGGCTTCATCGCCATCACCGCCGCGCCGGAATCGGTCAGCGAAGTCAGCGCGCTCTACTATCTGAAGCCGCAGAAAGGGCGCATCGTATTGCGCACCCGCCATCGCGTCGGCATCAAGCCCCCGCCAAAACCGTGAGCACCGGGGACAACATTCGCGCGCAGCTCTTGGAACTGCTCGGGCAAGGTTCCCTGCCGCGCTCCGCCTGCAGCGCATCGTTTCTCAAAACGCTGCGCCCCGCACTCGACTCTGGCGTGGTCGTCGAAGAACGCTCCGGCGCGGGCCGCCGTCTCGTCGTTCACGAGGCGGAATCGCTGCGCGACTTTTTCGCGCGGCGTTACCCGGACGCCCGGGCCTTCGACGATGCCCCGAGCCGTATCGTTGGCGTTGCGCGCTTCCGGGATTCAAAGGCGCTTGCGAACGACGCGGCGGAAATCGTCTGCGTGCGGGCGTGGAAAGCAGGAGCGTTGCTCCACGCCGGAGAACCAGTGGACGTTGCGGCAGCAACGCAGGAACACGGCGTCTTCGCTTTCTCGCTCGAAAAGGAGTGCCCCTACTTGCTGCGCGGCTCGTGCGCGCTGGTCGAAAGCCCCGTCGTGTTTGCGTGCATCGAGCGCCTCGATCTTCCGCTGGGCCTCGCGATCTACGGCCACGGGCGCATCTCGAACCGACTCCTCAACTGGCTCGCGCACACATCCACACCCGATTTCACCCTGCTTCACCTGCCCGACTACGACCCTGCCGGCCTCAACGAATTCACGCGCCTCCGCGCAAAGCTCGGCGAACGCGTGAAGCTCCACCGTCCCGACGACCTGCCCGCCCGCTTCGCGCGATTTTCAAGACGCCGCCTGCTCGAAATGAGAAACAGCCAAAACCTGCTGAGAAATCTGCGAAAGTCTTCCCTGCCCGGGATTCGCCCGGTGCTCGATCTCATCGAGAAACACAACGCCGGCTTGGAACAGGAGGCGCTGCTTTTGGAAATGGCCCCAAAATGATGTTCCGTCCCTGCCCGCAGCTTAAATCCCGCGCGGGATTTCCGGCTCCAGGCCGTCCACGCGGGGGAGGCAGCCGCGGACGCTCGGGTGGTGGATCGTGAGTCCGGGCGTGTCGCCGGGCCAGCCGGGGTGGCCGGCGGCATCGACGAAGGCGACGCCGATGGGGGTGTCGGGCTGCGTGTCGGCGAGGTGGGTGATCTTCGCTTCGGCTTCGTCGGACATTTCGATCCACGCGCGCTTGAGGGCTTGCGGGTCGAGCTTGCGGGCCTCCATTTTGGAAAGCTTCGCCGGGTCGATCCTGGCGAAGCGGCGCATCATTTTCAGCAGGTGGAGCGGACTGAAGCCGGGGTCTTTTCCGCACGCGGCCCACACGATGGCGGGGAGCGGGAAGAATCGGTGAAGCTCCACGATATCCACGTAGTCGCGCGTCTCGGTGCGGGCGGAGAGGGTGAGGGCTTTGTTCGTCGCGATGTCGAAAAGGTGCAGCCGGCAGCCGAGCAGCGGGTCATTTTCCACGGGGAAGAAACGGAACGCGGAATCGGCTGCCCAGTCTATCTCGACGTGCTGATCGCCACGGACGACGCGGGCTTTCCGAAATGTTGCCGGTTCCGACCAGTCACCGCGAATGAGCGAAACCTCGTATCCGGCGGCACGCAGCGTGGCGACGTCGGCTTCGCTGGAGCGGGCGACATCCTCAGCGGCTTCGTGGAAAATGTCGAAGTCGTGGCTGTATCGAGCGGAACCGGCATCGGCATGCAGAACCAGCCCGCCGGCGAAATGACTGAGTTCATTCCGGTTCGCGACGATAGTGCGGAGGACTTCGCGCTGGAAAGGCGTTACAGGCATGAGTGCAGCCGCTGCGCCTCGCGCCACGCGCGGTGCCCGCCGTATTCGCGCAGGTTTTGCACGACGAGGCGCGCGTCCTCGGCGGACTCAATGGCGGCGTCGCGGTTCCAAAACCAAAAACACTCGGGGAATTGCCGGATGAGCGCACGTGCGGCTTCCGAGACTTCCTTGGAAAGGAGCGTCGGCGCTGGCGTGGTTTCGGTGGCGGCGTTCATGCGGGGAAAGGTAGCGGCTTTGGGCGTGGTCGGCAAGGCGCGGGAAAGTCGGACCGGGTTTCATCGCGTTTGCGGCGAGAAAATTGAACGCGGCGGCGAGGATCTGGCCGCCGGCTTCGGCGATGCGCTCTTACGCCAGCACCAGCGCCCCACGCCTCCTCCGTTCCGAGCGATAGCGGCCGCTGAGAAGCAACCGTCCCCCGCCACGCGCTGCACGGTCTTCCCGCTGGCCAGCGACGTTCACGCTCGAATTACGGGGCGGCGCGAATAGGATCCCGGCCTTGACGATGAAATCCAACTACGACGTGGTCATCCTCGGGGCCGGGCACAACGGGCTGGTCGCAGCGGCCTATCTCGCTCGCGCCGGGCTGAGCGTGCTGCTGCTGGAGAAGAACGATTACATCGGCGGGGCCACCACGTCGCAGAAGGTGTTTCCCGATTTTGATGCGCGCCTTTCGCGCTACTCGTACCTCGTCAGCCTCTTCCCGGAAAAAATCATTCGCGACCTCGGCTTGAAGATCGAACTGCGTTCGCGCACGACGGGGTCTTTCACGCCCTACGTGAAAGACGGCGCGCACGACGGGCTGCTGCTGAGCAATGTTTCCGAAGAACAGAGCCGCTGCTCGATGCGCGAGCTGACGGGGAGCGACCGGGAGTGCGGGCAGATGCAAAGTTTCTACGGGCTCGCGCGCATCTTTGCGGAAAAGGTCTGGGACACGATGCTGGAGCCGCTCGTCGCGAAGGAGGATTTCCGCAGCCGCTTCGACGTGGACGACCGCCACCGCGAGGCGTGGCGCAGCCTGGCGGAGGAGCCGCTCGGGTGCGCCATCGAGCGTTACCTGCGCGACGATGTGGTGCGCGGCCTCGTGTTCACGGATGCGAAGATCGGCGTCTGCACGCATCCGCACGACGCCTCGCTGCTGCAGAACCGCTGTTTCCTCTACCACCTCATCGGCAACAAAACCGGCGAGTGGAAGGTGCCAGTCGGCGGCATGGGGCGCGTCGCCGGGGAACTGGAGCGCGCGGCACGCGGGAGCGGCGCGGAGATGCTCACGAGTGTGGAGATTCGCTCGCTGGATGTGACCGGCAAGAAGCGCAGCGTGGAGTTTTCCGTGGACGGCAAGGCGCAGACAGTCGAAGCGCGTTTCCTTCTCGTGAACTTCGGACGCAACGTGCTCGCGAAGATTCTCGGGCAGCCGCATCAGCCCGATGCCACGGACGAGGGTTCCGTTTTCAAAATCAACATGCTGCTGCGCCGGCTGCCGCGGCTGAAGGCATCGCGCCACACGGCGGCGGACGCTTTCTGCGGCACCTTCCACAGTCACGAAGGCTACGAACAGATGCAGCGCAGCCAGCGCGAGGCGGCGGAAGGGCGGCTGCCGGACCCGCTGCCGTGCGAGATTTACTGCCACACGCTGACCGACGACAGCATCCTCGCGCCGGAGCTTCGCGCGCAGGGCTTCCACACGATGACGCTTTTCGGGCTGGATACGCCGTGGGCGCTGTTCGCGCGCGACAACGAAACGATGCGGGCCACCGCGCAAAAGAAATTCATCGAGAGCGTGAACACCTGGCTGGCCGAGCCGCTGGAGGATTGCCTCGCCGTGGCCCGCGACGGCAGCCCGTGCATCGAAGGAAAAAGTCCCGTGGACATCGAGGACGCGCTTGGCCTTTTCCACGGTAACATCTTCCAGAACGCGCTGACATTTCCCTTCGCGGAAAATCGCACGCAGGCCGGCACATGGGGCGTGGAGACGGAATTTGCCAACGTCTTCCTCTGCGGCTCCAGCGCACAGCGCGGCGGCGCGGTCAGCGGCATCCCCGGCCACAACGCCGCGCGCAAGATTTTGGAAATGATCGGCGGGAGGCAGGGGCCGTATGAACGGGCCGGCAAGTCCACGTAGAGGGCCTTTGGCTGTCCCGATCCATGCCGCGCAGTCCGACCGTCGGGTTATTCGGGGGCGTCCGGCGTATCATGGAGCGCGTCCAGCCGCGCCATCTTCCTCAGAGTTGCGCTGGCGACCGCGGAAGCGGGCCGAGCCGAGAAGCCCCAGCATTCCAAACACGGCCAGCATGCCACTGCCCGGTTCCGGTACCCCGGTGATGACTTTGAGATAGACGCAAGGGTTGCCAAGGTGGGTGTTGTGGAGTTGGAAGGTGCTCCCGCCGACCGTGAAGTCGGTATCCCAACCCTGCGGGAACATTCCGCCACCCGCGACACCGCCTCGCGCAATGATGATGGACGGGGCTACGGCAGCGGGGTTGTCGCCGCGCGTGTTGTCGAGATGTCCTCTGCCTCATGATCCTGGTAGATCGCTATTGCGCGGTCCACCTCGTCGCAGTTGTGCGTGTGTACCGAGACAATGTAATTGCCGGTTCTGAGTTTCTCCCCGTAGATTTTCGCTTTGATCTCCGGGATGCCGAGGCCGATCAAGCCTCCGACGACCCCGCCGGTCGCAGCGCCAATGGCGGCTCCGCTGAGCGCGGCCAGGAGTGGCCCTGCGGCGATCAACGGGCCGATGCCGGGAATGGCGAGTGCGCCGAGGCCGGCGAGCAGGCCGAGGACGCCGCCGGCGGCTCCGCCAGTAGCGACCCCTGCGACAGTGCCTTCCGGCGCTTTTGTGGCTTTGATGGGGCCCATGTCACAGTCGGAATCCGTCTCCGGCATGAGCACGGAGATTTCCGAATAGGCGAAGCCCGAGGTGTGCAAACGATCAATGATGCGATCACCTTGGGAGCGGGATTTGGTAACGCAAAATACAGCGGTGCTGGACATGTGGTGGGTGGTTGTGATGCGGCGGCACATCGCGGGGGGCCTCGGGGTTGGAAGTCGCCGCGCGGTTGCCGTCAGATTTTCCCGGCGAGCAAAAGGACGAGCACGATGATGAGGACGAGACCGAGGCCGCCGCTTGGCCGGTAGCCCCAGTTGCGGCTGTGTCCCCAAGTGGGCAGCGCGCCGATGAGGAGCAGGATGAGGAGGATGAGCAGGATTGTAGTCATGCCATTGGATCGGGGCTGCCACCGGGGCTGGCTGTATCGGAATGTTGTGCGCTCAATTTTCCACGGCCAGCACATCCACCGCGCACGATGACCACCGGCGGAAACGCAAACAAACATGGCGGGCCCTCAGCTCGCGCCATGGCGAATCACTGCGCGCGCGATCCCTCGATGGTCGGGTTCTCGATTCCCAAGGCGCCCGCCAGATCGGTGAGATGCTCCTGCTCCTGGGCGATGATTTTGCGCAGCACTTCGCTCAGGCCAAACTCGCCCATCGCCTCCGCCTGCCGGATGCGCTCACGGTAATTGAGGATCGTCACCCTTTCGTTCTCGAGGTCGAAGCGCAGCATGTCCTCCGCGTTGCCGGACATCTTCACTTCCGCGGGCTTCGTCACGGGCGTGCCGTTGAAGTAATCAATCTGCTTCGTGATCTGCATGGCGTGGCTCAGCTCCTCCGTGGCGTGGATGGTCAGTTCACGCGCGATGTCCGAGAAGGCCGCGCCCTTGAGCGTCTGGCTATAGACGGTGTAGGCGATGACCGCCTGAAACTCGCGGGCGAGATCCTCGTTCAGCAGTTCGATCATGCGTTCGCGGGTGATTTTCAGTTCCTGGTTCATGCCCTTGGAATCGCGGCGCACCCCCGTGCTGGATGCGCCTATTTTGGAAAGGGCGGAAAATAAACACGACCGGCGTCCGCTCGGGCTGCGATTCCATGGAGACAAACAACCATGAAAACAACCATCACACTCACCACCATCGTCACCGCCCTGATCGGGTTCACCGCATGCGACAACAAGGTCGAATCCGCCCGCAAGGACGCAATCGAAAGCAAAGCCGACGCGCTGGAAAACAAGGCCGACACCGTCAAGAAAGACGCCAAGACCGACGCCGCCAACCTCACGAAGCAAGCCGCCCTCGACGCGGAAGCCACCAAGGACGCCGCGAAAGTGCGCGCCGCAGTGGAGAAGAAAGCCGCCGGGGAAACCGCCGAGAGCATCCGCAAATCGGGCGAGGCAGCCGCGAAGGAACTTCAGGAAAAAGCCAAGGACACTCGCGAACAGAAGTAGCCCGTTGGAAATGCCGCTGCGGCCGACGATTGACCGCGCCTTGAGACAAGGCTGCGGCGGGTGAACTGTGCAACCGTGACTTTTCCCATCATTCTTCTATTGGCCCTCACCGTCGTTGCGATGGTGTTGTTTGCCGTGGAGATCATCTCGGCGGATGTGGTCGCGCTCGGCCTGATGCTCACGCTGACGCTCACGGGGCTGCTGCCGGCGGAGCGCGCGTTTGCCGGCTTTGGAAGTGATACGGTCATCGTCATCCTCGGTCTGCTCATCCTCACGGCGGCGCTGCTGCGCACGGGAGTCATGGATTTGGCGGGGCGCGCGATCTTGCGGCAGACGGGGAAGGATCCGCTCCGTCTGCTGGTGGTGATCGTCGTGGCGTCGGCGGCGCTGGGCGCTTTTATGAGCAACACGGCTTCGACCGCGTTCTTTCTGCCGGTGGTCATCGGCCTCGCGCGGCGGGCGGAGATGAGTCCGGGGAAATTGCTGCTGCCGCTGGCGTTCGCGGGCATCGTCAGCAGCTCCGTCACGCTCATCAGCACGAGCACGAACATCGTGGTGAGCGGTATCTTGAAGGACTACAAACTCGCGCCGATGGGAATGTTTGAGCTGGCCCCGGTCGGCATCCCGATTGCGGTCGTGGGCGTGATCTATCTGCTCACGGTCGGGCGGCGCCTTGTGCCGGATCGCTTTGCCGGCGACGCGGTGCAGGATGGAACGCTTGGCTTTCGCCCGTATCTCTCGGAGATCATCATCCTGCCGGATTCGCCGCTCGCAGGGAAAACTGTGGAGGTTGCGGGCATCGGACGCGACCTCGATATCCGCATCCTGCGCATCCTGCGTGGAAAGGATGGGAGCCTCTGGCCCGACGCGCATGTCGTCCTGAAGGCGGGCGATGTGCTGGTCGTCGAGGGCGGGAGTGAGGAAATCCTGAAGATCAAGGACATCACCGGCATCGAAATCAAAGCAGACGTGAAACTCTCCGATCCCGGTCTTTCGCCGGAAGACCTCGGGCTGGTCGAGGCGCTCGTCCTGCCACGTTCGGAGCTGATTGGCCGGACGTTGAAGGGCTACGGCTTTCGCGAGCGATACGGAATTCAAGTCCTCGGCATCAGCCGCCACGGTGAGACAATGCAGCGGAAGATCAGCACGGTGAAACTGCGCGTCGGGGACATTCTGCTGCTGCAGGGGCACCGCGACCGGCTGCAGGCGATGGAGCAGTCGGATGCCGTGCGCGTAGTAGGTACGCCCGAGGAGGGACGTCCGAAGTTGTGGCTGGCACCTGTCGCAATCGGCATTTTTGCCAGCGTCATTTTGCTGCCGGCCTTCAACCTCGTGAGCCTGCCAGTGGCCGTGATGCTCGGGGTCTTCGCCGTATTCGCAACGCGTTGCATCAGTTCAACGGAGGCTTACCGCGAGGTCGAATGGAAGGCCGTCATCCTCATCGCTTCGATGCTCTCCCTCGGCGCGGCGATGGAGCACACGGGGACAGCGGGCTACCTTGCGGAAAAAATCGCCGCGTGGACGGACGGCTGCGGCCCAACCGTGGTGCTGAGCGCGTTCTTTTGTCTCACGGTGCTACTCACGCAGCCGATGTCGAATCAGGCCGCCGCCATTGTCGTTTTGCCCGTCGCCATCGCCACTGCGTATCGGCTCGGCCTCAATCCGCGCACCTTCGCCATGATGATCGCCGTCGCCGCGAGCTGCTCGTATCTCACGCCGCTCGAACCTTCGTGCCTCATGGTCTATGGACCGGGACGATACCGATTCCGCGATTTCGCGCGCGTCGGTGCGCCGCTCACGCTGTTGATCTACCTCATCGCCATCGCGCTCGTGCCGCATTTCTGGCCGGTGCGGTAACCTGGCCGGAAAAGTTTTCACCATGCGCACAGCCAGCGGCACGCTTGGGCGCGATGGATGATTGCATGAAAACTATCACGATAGAGCGCATCGAAAAGGCCATCCAGGTGAACGCGCGGCTGAGCGTGGTCTATAACCAGTGGACGCAATTCGAGGAGTTCCCAAATTTCATGGAGGGGGTGAAATCCGTGGTGCAGCTCAATGATCGCGTTTTGGCGTGGCGTGCGGAGATTCTTGGACAGGAAGTGGGATGGGAGGCGGAAATCACCCGGCAGGTGCCGGATCAGCAAATCTCCTGGCGCAGCACGAGCGGCCGCCCGAACAAGGGCACGATCCATTTCAAGTCGGTCAACACGGAGACGACGAACATGACGCTCCTCATCGAATACGAGACACGGGGCTTGCTGGAAAAGATCGCCGATGCGCTCGGCGCGCTTTCCTTTCGCATCGCGGGCGACTTGCGCCGCTTTCGTAAATTCATCGAGCAGCGCGGAGCGGCCACCGGCGCATGGCGCGGGATCATCCCGATTCCCGCCGTCATTTTGTGAACGGCACGCACAAAGACGAGCCCGGCTGCGATTCATCTGTGTATGAAAATCACAAACTCCAACCGCTCTCTGAGCGGAAAAGTCGGCTGGGCGCTGCTGTGGCTACTGGGTGTCCCGCTTCCCGTGCTGCTGATTGTGTATCTGCTAAAAGGCTGCACGTAGCCGGGGCGTCACTGCTGCGGCGCAGAATCGAGCCTCGCGAGCACGTCACGCGAAAACCAGTCGCCCTGCGCGGCCAGCTCCTCGAGCACCCCGCGGGCGAGCGAGCGCACCGCCGCGTCGGGATTCGCCAGCGCGCGTTCGCACACGACGTGATCCGCGTAGCGCGCGAAGAGCGCGCGAGCTTCCTCCAGCGACGCGCCGGCGAGCTTTGCGCCGAAGTCGGTGTGGATTTTCACTTCGAGAAATCGCTTGTCCGCGAGGTCGCGATCCCGGCCCGTGTCCTCCTTCGAGACCAGCAAATCAACGGCATCGAGCAAATAGACGCCGTCGTCCTTGAGCGTTGAGCGCGCCCACATTGTCTCAAAGTCCTCGATTTCGATCTCGTTCGGTTTGCGAAAAACATCGAGCGGACACTCCAGCCCGATCACCCGCACCATTCCCGTTTCATCGGCTGCCACCGCGATCTCGCCGCGCGTCGCCAGCGGTGTCCAGTGGGGCAGCCGCGCTAGGCGGAGGTTTGGAAAATCCGCCCACGCCGCGGCGAGCACGCCCGCCCACTCATCCGCGGACGACATCGGTTCGAGCCAGATGTCGGCGTCCTTGGTCGCGCGCGAGTGCCCGTGTGCGATGACGGCGAGCCCGCCGAGAAGCAGCACACGGCGCTCGGATGTGAGGCGGCGGACAAATGCGTCTAGCTGTGGGGACTCCATTTTTTAACGAGGTCATTCACCTGCGCGGCGATCTCCCAAAGCTCAGCGACGGTTCGAGGGTCGGGATTCCACGGCTCGCTGTTGTCCATGATCCTCGGCCCCGGCTTGCGCGGGCCGCGGCGGGCGCTGCGCCAGCGGCGGGCGATCTCGGCGCTGTAGTCTTCCTGCAGGCGGCGGATCGGCGGTGTGTAGCGGCGCAATGCCATGATGCGGACGATGGCGCGGACGCCGCGCGCTGTCGAGCCGGGGCTTCGCGCTCAGCGCACGGAAGCGCCCGACCGCTTCTTCGCGGGCTTCGATGCGGGCACACCCGTGATGCCCTGGCGCGCGGGCGTGTTGCCAGTCTGAGGAGACGCGGGTGAGCTCACCATTTCCGCGCATTCGCGCAATTGGTGCTCGGCTTCGAGCCAGTGCGCATCGGCGCGGCCATCCGGGCAGCCTTCCGCTTCGTAGAGACGTTGAGCCAGGGCGGCGATCGTTTCGTGGGTGGGTGCGATGGTGTGGTGAATCGTTGGGATGTGTTTTTTCATTGGCCAATGAATCGGCTGGCATCGGGAACGCGGATGTATGAGGGGCGCACTTTTTTTCACGCGCGAGGCGCGGCCGCATCAGTACCGATGCCAGAAACCGCGGCGGTCGTAATAGCCGCGGCTGTCGCGGCGGTCATATCGGTAGCCATATCGCGAGTCGCGGTAGCCCTTGCGATAGTTGTCTCCGTGGTGATTGTGGGCCGATCTTCCCAGGGCGTAGCCGGCGCCTCCGCCAATCGCGGCCCCGAGGAGCGCGCTCTGTTCGCGCGTTGCGCAACCCGAGAGAACAACGGAAACGACCAGCAGCGCACACAGGCAGGTGCGGCGGAGCCACGATGTGGAATTCGATTTCGGTTTCGTCAGATCGAGCCGGGGCGGCGCGCTGGGAATCCGGTGTTCCATGGACGGCGAAGGCAAAGACGGTTTCGCTGATCGCGCGAGCGCGAGGGCGGGAATGATGTGGTTGATGTTCATACGCCAATGGATTCGCGCGACACCGCTCCATTGCGCGTATCGAATTTCGTCCGTGGTGCTGTTGCGCCGATTCAATTTCCGATGAAAAGCGACAAACTCAGGACCCGCCCCGAGGTGGCGGCTCCGGACGCCACGGATCACCTGAAAGAAAGCCAGAGGAAGGCGTTTAACCTCCCGGAATGCCTTTTAGAGCCTGTACGGCACTTTGTGGCATTTTGGCGAAACGGAAGAGAGCCGCAGAGCCCAGGCGCGTGAGAGCGCGTTTGAAATGGGGAGCGCGGGCTTCCCAGCCCGCCGTGCCCGGCATCCTGCCGGGCACGCTCGCTTGCGTTCCGAGTGAAACCGAAGGCCCCGCTCCCCGCCGCACGACCGGTGCGCCCGGCAGGGATGCCGGGCGCTGCACGCTGGAAGCGTGCGCTCCCCTTTGCCAGCGTGCCTCCGCGCATCCGTGGCCGCCGACCACTTGCACTCCGAAGTTCCGTACAGGCTTTAGATCGCCGCGGTTTCCGTCAAATCGCCGCCCGTTGCGACAATTGTCGGAGCAGACACGAAGTAATTACTTCCCAGGATATCATTGCGCATGTTCGCACCATCTCCTGCATCCAGAGTCATTGCGCCTATGAACCATGCCCTCAGATTCGCGGGGTCGCTGGGATTGCCAATGCGGATCTGATCGGCTCCAATTCCGGTCAGGATTGTCGTGTTGCCCAGCACAAGCGAGGCCCCGGTGTACGAAGCGTTGCGCTCGATTCGCAGTTCGTCAGCCCCTATTCCCGTATCCACGTAAAAATCCAGGGCATTGACGTTGTCAATGTTCACCACGTCAGCGCCGGAGCCGGTTTGGAGCTTGATGTCACTTTTGACGTTCAGCTTGGAAATGCTGACAGTGCTCACGTTTTCGCCCGTTTGAGCGTCGAAGGCTTTCGCGACCTGAATGTTGGCGATCGTCAGGAAATCAACCGTCGCGCCGAGCGTCTCGATGGTGAGCGTCCCTCCAAACTTGAGCCCGTCAGCAAGGCCTGCGCGGCTGCGCAGGATCGTACTCGTGGGCCCCGTGCCATCCAATCCCAGCATCAGGTTCGCATTTCCGGTAATGGTGCCATCCGCAATAATGCTCACGGTATCGTTCGAAACACCCCCTCTGACAGTCAGGCCAGCCAGCGCCAGACTGACCACGTTCAGGTCAAAGATGCTGGCCTCGGCTCCGCTGCCGCCATCCATGCTGGTGCTGCCTTTCACCGCAAACAGATTTCCCGTTGCTCTCAATGCGTCATCTCCGACACCGCCGACAAATGAGAGGCTCCTTCCAATGCTCGTGCTCCCGTTAAATTCCAAAGTGTCATTGCCCGCACCCCCGGTGACCTGCACGTGATTGCGAAAACTGCCCACCGCGGAGTTCAGTTGAGCCGTGCCCCCGCCAGTGCCGAGGTCTATTTTCAAATCTCCCAATACATGGGTGGAATCCCCAAGGAACGTGACCGCTCCGGGACCTTCCCCCAGTTTCAAGTCCACCAAGCCGGGCGTCAGACTATTGCCGAATCTATTGTGATTTGCGGCGAAGAAGAAAAGGTTGCTGCCTGCTCCGCCATCCATGGCGACAAATCCCCGCACATGCAGAGAGTTCCCGGCGGCGATGAAGGTGTCATTTCCATCTCCGCCATTCAGGGTGAATTTTTGCTTGAAGAGCGTGGTGTCCCCGGTGATGGAAACCGAATCGCTGCCGGGGCCGCCAGTGACTGCCACGTTGCCGTCTATGGTCGTGAGTGCCGAACCGAAGCCGACCTTTCCGCCTCCTCCAAGGTCGAGATTCAAGTAGCTGTGGATGCTGGTCATGGCCCCGCCAAAATTGACCGAGCCCGTTTGCGAGCCGAGCGCAATATCCACGCGGCCGCCAGCAAGCACGCTGAGGTTTTTAGTGCTCAGAGCGTCAACCCCGTCATTGCCGTGAAAACGCAAACTTTTGAGCGGATTCAGATTGGTTAACCCGAAGGTGTCTGCCCCGGCACCACCCTCGATGAGCAGATGATTGAGGGTGCCACGAAAGTTTTTCGAACTGTGAGCCACGTCATTGATACCGGTGGCATTGCCTTCGACACGGAAGGTGTTGATCCCCGTCTTCACGATTGCAACATCGTGATCGGCCCCATCCGCACCGTTGATCGTCAGGAGGCCATTCAAAAAGCTGACCGTGACAAGGCCGGCGGGAGCGATGCGGTCTTCGAGACGTTCTGGAGAAGTATAAGAGTGGTCGTTCATGAACTTCATTATCGGCTCAAGCCACGGCATCGGATGCCTCCTCGGAAAACTTTCTTGTGCATCGCCCACTCTGACACGGTGGCCTGAGTCCCCACCGAGCATGCCCGCTCACCGGCGACAGCAGGCAGCCGGCAGGGGTGCGAAAGCTCATCGAATCCAGCCTCGATCTCGCCCGGCAAAATCTCACTTACACCTTCGGTTCCGCTGACCCCGCCAGCGGCGGCATGGATTGCTCCGGTTTCATCTACTACGTCCTGCGCCAGCACGGCCTCACGCAAGTGCCGCGCGACTCGAGCGCGCTCTACTCGTGGGTGCGCAAGGCCCGGGGTTTTCGCGCGGTCATCAGCCGCAAGCCGGACAGCTTTGAAATGGACGAACTGCTTCCGGGCGACTTGTTGTTTTGGAGCGGCACCTACGCGACCGCGCATGACCCGCCTGTCACGCATACGATGATTTACCTCGGCACCGAAAAGTCAGGCGGCGCGAAAATTATGATTGGATCGAGCGATGGGCGCACCTACCACGGCCAGAAGCGAAACGGAGTCAGCGTGTTCGATTTCACGATGCCGCGCACGTCCATCGCCAGCGAGCAGCGCAGCACCTTCATCGGCTACGCACGCGTCCCGGGACTGCGCGACTGATTCACACGTTCTTACTCTTTCTCTTGCTCGTGCTCTTGCTCTGAAAACCGTCGCCATTCGAGCAAGAGCAAGACAAAGAAGTAAGAGTAAAATTCCAAGCCACACACTCTATGAAAACACTAAACACCATCACACTCGCCGCCGCACTGTTCACCTTTGCTGCCTGTGAGGAAAAACCGAAGCCGGTCGGCGAGAAAATCAAAGACAAAGTGGACGACGCCCTCGACCGCCGCCCCAACGAGAAGCTGCGCGATGCGGGGGAAGACCTGAAGGACGCGGGCAGGGATGCGAAGGACGCGGTAAAGGACGCGGTGAAGAAGTAGCCGCCGCGTATCCAGCCTGCGCCGTGCGCTGAGCAACGTGCGCCATGATGCGAGCGCCGCTCTGGCTGGCGTGCGCGCATGTCTGGATCCCTCCAAAAGGCGGAGTAGAAAAGGGACGTTCTTGAACAAGAACGGTGTAGTCTCAAAATGCTGAACGGGACATTGTCCGGCGCAATAAATCACCAAAACAAACCACACCCATAAAACGAAAGGAAAAATATGTCACTCGGAACAATCTTACTCATCATCGTCATCCTCATGCTGCTCGGTGCCATCCCCACGTGGCCTCACAGCAGGAACTGGGGGTATTACCCCAGCGGCGGACTTGGCTTGGTGCTCGTCATTCTGATTATCCTGCTTCTGCTGGGTAAACTTTGAACGGGACCGGGAAAACCCACGATGCCCGATGCTCGCGCTTGGGCGTGGGCCAGATGTGCTCACCCTCTACAATTCACTAAGCACCGACACCAAACCTGAACCAAAAAACCTAAAAACACTATGACTAAACTCGAACTCAAAGGCTCATGGAACGAAGTGAAGGGCAAGCTGAAGCAAAAGTATGCCCACCTCACCGAC
The DNA here is from genome assembly GCA_945861385.1 of Prosthecobacter debontii. Lineage (GTDB taxonomy): Bacteria > Verrucomicrobiota > Verrucomicrobiia > Chthoniobacterales > Chthoniobacteraceae > SXWH01. The sequence continues at coordinate 33,483 of CAMAUI010000001.1, read as the reverse complement.
GACGACCTTCTGTATGTCGAAGGCAAGTATGACGAACTGCTTGGGCGCCTACAGAAAACGCTCGGACGCACCAAAGAGGCAATTCATGACGAGATTGCGGCGCTTTGACAAGCAGCCAGCGATCCGCAGCGCGATACACGCAGGAGCGGGCCGGGGCGCGATATACTGGGTGTAATGGCTAAACGAAAAAACATCCCGCGCCTCGATGCCGCGATGCAGCGCGCCACGGAATACGCGCGCCGTGAACCGGGGAAGACTGCCGCCGCCGCTTTCAGCGCGGGGCTTTTGCTCACCGTGCTGCCGCTCCGCCCCATCGCAGCAGGGCTGCTCAAAGCGGCGTTTTCCCTCGTCCCGTCCGCGCTGCTTGTGATCGGGTTGCGGAAGACGTGTGCTTGCTGTTGCGCCCAAGATGCGGATCTTGAGCGCAAATGAATCTCGCCGACCGCAAGAGTCTCACCGGGCCGCTGCTGGTCGTCGCGTTGTTCCTTCTCACGGCGGCGACACTGCGTTACGCGCAGGATTTCTTTATTCCGCTGGTGCTCGCCGGGCTGCTGAGCTTCCTGCTGTCTCCGCTCGTCCGGCGGCTGGAACGCTGGCGGCTCGGGCGCGTCGGCGCGGTGCTTGTCACGACGGCGCTGGCGTTCGTGCTCATCGGCGGGCTGGCGTATCTCGTCACCAGCCAGTTCCTCGATCTCGCCGGGTCGCTGCCAAAATACCGCAACAACCTCATCGCGCGGGTCTCCGCGCTGAAGACTGGGGAAAACAATCCGCTACGCCTCGCGGTGCAGACCATCGGCGATGTGACCGCCGCGATGAACAAGCCCGAGGACGCGACTCCGGCCGTGGCGGAAAAGAACCGCCCGATGCGGGTGGAAGTGATCCCGCCGGCGGACGGTTCCATTCAAATGCTCATGGGCGTGCTGTGGCCGGTCGTGGAGCCACTCGGCAACACGGCGGTCGTGATCGTGATCGTCATTTTCATGCTCCTCGCCGGCGCGGATCTGCGCGACCGTCTCATCCATCTCGTGGGCCACGGGCGGGTGCGTGTGACCACGCAGGCGTTCGACGAAGCCGGGCACCGCATCAGCCGCTACCTGCTCGCGCAGTTGCTCGTCAACGCCAGCTTCGGACTGGCGATTGGCGTCGGGCTGTACTTCATCGGCATTCCCAACGCGGTGTTTTGGGGGCTGCTGGCATTGGCGCTGCGGTTCCTGCCTTACATCGGCCCGTGGCTTGCCGCGGCATTTCCGATCGCGCTTTCGATCGCCGCATTCGAGTCCTGGAACCAGCCGCTCCTCACCATCGGCCTCTTCGTCGTGTGCGAGCTGGTATCCAACAACGTCATCGAGCCCTGGCTCTATGGCACGAGCACGGAGATCTCCCCGCTCGCCGTCATCGTCTCCGCGCTTTTCTGGACGTGGCTGTGGGGCGGAGTCGGCCTCGTGCTCGCCACACCACTCACCGTCTGCCTCGCCGTCGCGGGGAAATATCTGCCCGCGCTTTCATTCCTCGATCTGCTCATGGGCGACAAACCGTCCATCTCCCCCGGCGACCGGCTTTACCAACGGCTGCTCGCGCAAAACGAAGACGAGGCCAGCGACATCATCGAGCAGCACACACGCGAACACACCGCGCCCGCCGCCTTCGACGAAGCCGTGCTCCCCGCGCTGCGCAGCATCGAGGACGACTTCCGCGCAGGCGTGCTATCCGACACCGCGCGCACCGATGCCTTCCAAATCCTCCGCCAAATCCTCGCCGACCTCGCGGTGCCACCCGCCGAATCCCTCACGACGACCACGCCTATCCTCTGCATCCCAGCCAGCCACGAGGGCGACGAACTCGCCGCGCTCATGCTCGCGCAAATGCTCGCCGCGTCCGGCGTCACCGCCACCGTGCTTTCATCGAAACTGCTCGCCTCCGAATCCGTCGAGCAAGCCGTCGCACTCGCGCCTGCCATCGTCTGCATCTCTTCGCTCCCGCCCGTCTCCACCATCGCCGCCCGCGCGCTCTGCAAGCGCCTGCGCGACCGCCTCCCCTCCGCGCGAATCATCATCGGCCTGTGGCAGCCGGACGACGACGAATTCGCCACACGCCGCGAGCGCCTCACCAAAGCCGGCGCCACCGAAACGCTCCCCGACCTCCGCCGCGCCGCTGCCGACATCGCCGCGTTCGCCAACTGCACCCTGCCGCCCGGCACGGACATTCCCACCCCCGCCCCGGAAGCTCCATGATGGAGGCAAACCGGCCCGTGCCGCGTTCTGATTTTCCGCGTTCTGGCCGGCGCCAACGCGAGTTCCCGGTTCGCCGGGCGGCGTGGATCGCGTGGCGATGCGCAACCCCATCTCCCAGCTACAGCCGCTGCCACTCCGGTTTGTTCTCCCACACGTAGCGGTAGTAGTCGCGCCGGCGGAGCTTTGCGCCAGCGGCTTCGTCGAGCACGAATTTCGCGACCGGGTGCATTTGAAGAATCGTCGCCGGGTTCATCGCGCTGATCGCGCCCTCGCACGCCTCCGCGATTACATCAGCCTTGTTCTCCCCGAAGGCCAGCAGCAGCACCTGCCGGCAGTCCATGATCGTGCCCACGCCCATCGTGATGCAGTGCATCGGAACTTTCGCCAGGTCGTTGTCGAAGTGCCGCGCGTTGTCCGCCCGCGATTGCGCCGTGAGCGTCTTGATCCTGGTGCGCGAGGCGAGCGACGATGCGGGCTCGTTGAACCCGATGTGCCCGTTTGCCCCGATGCCGAGGAGTTGCAGATCAATGCCGCCCACCGCGCGGATCGCAGCCTCGAAGCGCGCGCATTCCGCGGGGATGTCGGCGGCCATGCCGTCCGGGATGTGGATGCGCCCGCGCGGCACGTTGATGTGCCGGAAGAGATGTTCGTCCATGAACGTGTGGTAGCTCTGCGGATGCTCGAGCGGCAGGCCCACGTACTCGTCGAGGTTGAAAGTGGTCACCCGCGAAAAATCGAGGCCCTCCTCGCGGTGCATGCGGATCAGCTCGCGGTACGTCGCCACCGGCGTCGCGCCTGTCGCGAGGCCGAGCACGCTGTCCGGATTTTCGCGGACGAGCCTGGCAATAATGCGCGCGGCGATGATGCTGCCGGCTTCCGGTGTGGGTTGGATGATGATTTCCATGGTTCAGTGTTTTCCGAGGCGTGCGTGGACTTTCCCGGCCACATCCGCGCGGAAGCGGTCAATGAAACCCGTGACGTAGGCGACGATGTCGAGCGAGTCGTCGTGCGCGAGGGGCGTGAGGTCCATTGCAAAAGCGAGGGCGTCACTTTTGTCCGTGGCATGGCTGGCAATGAAGGTCGCGTTTGCGCGGCGGCGGCCGAGGACGGCGAGGTCGTAGCGTTTTCCGCCGCTGATCTGGCTTTTGAAGATGCCGTTCAGTTCCACCGCGAGATGATCGTGCCCGCTCACGTCGTGGACGACTTTCTCCGCGTCCGGCAGCCAGTCGAGGTCGCGCCAGACTTCGCAGCCGTGAACCGCGGCTGGCCGCTGGTCGCGCGGCAGCGAGCGGATGGCCTCGATCACCGGCACCACGACGGCGATGTGGGTGGCGTGCTTATCCGCGGGGTTGTGGGTATAGACGATGCGGGGCTGCGTCGCGGCGAGGATGGAGCGGAGGTCTTCGCGCAGGCGTGAGTCGGCGGGATCCTTGGCGACACTGCTGGGGTAATCGAGCTGGATCATCGCGCCGTAGCGCCCGGCGACCGCCGCCTGGCGCTGCTCCCCGCGACGGACGGCCCGCATTTGCTCGTCGGAAAATGCTGCGTATTCGCCGGTGCGCGCGCTGCCTCCGCCGTTGGTGCAGGTAACGCCTGTGAACCACTGCGCGTCCCCGTGGTGGAAGCATTCGATGATCCCGCCGAACGCCATGAACTCGAGGTCGTCCTGATGCGCTCCGATGCCGAGGTGCGTCGTCCGCGCCAGCGCATCGGCGACGGGGGTGCCGTCGGGGATGAAAATGTCAGCGGTGGCGAGGTGAAATTTCATGCGGTTCAGAACACTGACGCATCAATGATCGCCAGGACATCGTCGAGCACCTCCTGCGAGGCGTGCTCGATGAATTTCATCCGCCGGGTTTTGAAATCGAGCGACTTCACCTGCTCGCACATCACAAAGCCCGTCAGCGAAGTCCGGCCCTCAATCGGGACGTGGAATGGCACCGCGCGATCCGTGTTCGTGATGGGACAGCAAATGGCCATGCCCGTGCCGCGGTTGAAAGCGTCCTTGCTCACCACGAGCGCCGGGCGGCGCCCGCGTTGCTCGTGGCCGGCTTGCGGGTCGAAATCCAGCGCCACCACATCGCCCTGCCGCGGCACGTACGCCGGCACTACCAGACCTCCCGGCCCGAAACGCCCCAGCCGAATTCCTCCGCCTTGTATTTGCGCGGCATCGCCGCCACGAGATCCTCGATGCGGTGCCTGCCGCGGGTTTTCCGCTCCGGCCTCACCGCGGTGATCACGATGGCGTTGCGTTCTGGTTCGAGCGTCAGATTCACTTCCGCGCTTTCCTTGAGCCGGAGAGCTTCGATGAGTGGTTTTGGCAGGCGAATCCCCTGGCTGTTGCCCCATTTTTGCAGCGTTGTCGTCATGGGGAAGTAAGTATAGCCGCGGCTAGCCGGTCGCAAGGCCGAAGTCTTGAACGCCCGCAGCGCGCCCGGTTTTTTCGTTCGGCCGGGGTGTTTCCAAAGGCCATCCGGGCTACGTCCGGCTCTACCGGGGGATTCTGGGGAGGCTCGCCGCGGCGACGGCCTGGCCGTGGCGCTTGTCTTTTTCGTCCGGCGTGCGGAGCTTGATTTTCTCGGCGAGGGCGGGGAATTCCGCGCGCAGTACTTCGCCGGCTTTTGAGAGCAGGAGGTTGCCGCCTTCGCCGGTCGTGACGCGGCCGAGGATGAGCAGCGTGCCTATGTCGTAGAACTCCGCGTAGTGCGCGATGGCGTAGCCGAAGCAGATGCCGATGGTCTCGTAGATGCGCCGTGCGCGTGGGTCGCCGGCAGCCATGAGTTCCTGCACTTGCACGAGGCGGTCGGCGAATTTCATCCCTGCTGGCAGTTCGATACCCGCAAGCGGGGCGAGGCGGGCGACGCCCTGCTGGCAGAAAAATTGGACAGCGCATCCGAGGTCGCCGCTCCATTCGTCCGTGGCTGCGACGCCCTCGTCGTAACATGTATCCGCGACGCCTCGTCGCAAGGACGACTCGTGCGGCGGGGGCGCCGCAGAAATCCCGATGTATCGGGACGACGGGGGCGTCGCAGCCACGGAGCGATAATCCACCGGTGCGAAGGCGAGTTCGTTCAGCCACGGCGTGATCGCGCCGCTCGCTGTGACGTAGCCGCTGGCGACGCTCGTGCCCATGCTGATGCCGAGTACGCGATTTTCTCCGAAGCTCATCGAGGCGGCCAGCGCGGTCACTTCGCCGTCATTGGCGACCTCGAATGGCACGCCGCCCCACTCGCGTTGCAGGTCGAAAAAGATGCGGCGGATTCTGCGCTCGAAATCCTCCGGCGAGACACCGCGGAAGAGCGACGCGGCGCGGACTTCGTTTCCGACATACACGCCAGCGGCGCTGCCGCCGATGGCATCCACGCGTGGAAGATGGGCGGCGGCGCGGCGCAGCGTGTCGGCGATGCCGTCGTAGTGATACTGCGGGTCGGCCTGGAAATACGGGTCCCACGCGACCTCCTCGGAGAAGACGACTTTGCCCTCGATGAGCGCCGCGCACTTCCGGTCCGAGCCGCCAAGATCGAAGCCGATGCGGCAGCCATCGAGATGCCGCCCGAGCGGCATCTGCGTCTCGTGCGCAGCGGGCGTGGAATCAAAGCCGCAGGATTCAATATCGAGCGCGCCGTACACCTCGCTGAAAAAATCGAAGTCAAATTTTCGCGCGCCGCCCGCGGAGTAGATCGCCCGCAATTCAGCCGCGAGGGCCGGTTCGCCGCCGATCACGACGCGCGATGCGCCGCGCGACCAGAGCAGGAATTTCACGAGGCGCTCGACGTGGCGGAGATTCAGCGCGGCATTCGCGCCGGAGTGCGGCAGGATTTTGAAATCGAACCGGGACACCGTTCCATCGGGCCGTTCGAGCGCGACAGCCAGCGGTTGCGCCGGCCCGAGCGCGCGAAAGGCACGGTTCCACAGCGCGGCATGCTGCACGCCGGGATCGAGCGGCGGGCGCAGGAGCGGAGTGGTTTTCACGATGCGGGAAATCATTCCCGAAGAGCATCGCGCGCAGCCAGCCCGAATTTCCCGCCTTGCCCACGCCGCAGGAGTCCGCTTCATGCCCGCATGAGTAATCCCGCAAAAGCCATCGGTGTTGATTTCGGCGGCACCGGCATCAAGCCGGCCGTGGTCCAGGCCGGCGTCATCATCCAGCGTGGCGAGAAGGTGGATACCCGCAGCCATATTGCCGCGGGGACGTTGTTCGATGCGCTCTTCAATGCAATCGCCGCGCTGCGCCGCGATCACCCGGATGTCGTCGCCGTCGGCGTCGGGCTGCCCGGTTTTGTGGATACGGACAAAGGACTCGTCCACGGACTCGCGAATGTGCCGGGCTGGGACGAAGTGCCGCTGCTGAAAATGCTCCGCGAGCGCACCGGCCTGCGCGCCGCGATCGAGAACGATGCGAACGCGATGGCATACGCCGAGTTCCGCCACGGCGCGGCGCGCGGGGCCACGAATGCGCTCTGCATCACTCTCGGCACCGGCGTCGGCGGCGGGCTCATTCTCGATGGGCGGCTCTACCGCGGGAGCCGGTTTGCGGCAGGGGAACTCGGCCACACGAGCATTGACCTGCACGGGCCGCGCGGTGTGTACGGCACGCCCGGCGACCTCGAGGTGTATGTGGGAAATCGCAACATCGCCGAACGCGCCTCGCGCCTTTACGTGGCATCGGGAAACGTCCGCTCACCCGAGGAATGCACGCCCGCCGACCTCGACAAGCTCGCGCAGGCCGGGGATCCGATCGCACTCGCGATGTGGGACACACTCGGCACGGAGATCGGCGCGGCACTCACCAACGCCGTCTGGCTTCTCAACCCCGACACGATCGTCGTCGGCGGTGGCATCGCGGCGGCGGGTAAGCTGATTTTTTCGCCGATCCGCCGGACGTTGCGCGACCGCACCAGCAAGCTGTTCAACGAACAACTCCGCCTGGTGGCCGCCGCGCTCGGAAATGACGCCGGCATCCTCGGGTGCGCGGAGCTTGCGCTCGAAGCGGGGGAGTGAATCCGGGCGGAGAAAATCCCGCCGGGGCGATGAGGCCTCATGCGTCGGCCATGGGAGCGGCAGATCAAATCTGGCACCGACAGGCGCGCGGTGCGCTCGAAGTGGCGACCCCTGAGTTTTCCGTTGCCACCCACCGGCTTGCTGCACCACAAAGGTGCTCATGAAACCATCCCTGCACTCAAACCCGGAGCCGCTCGAGCAGCGCATCGCTCCCGCGACCATCGTCAACCCGCTGTCCATCGGCGGAACCACCCAGGCCACGTTCACCGATGCTGACGGCGATGTCGTCACCGTCCGGATTGCGGGCAGCGCGGGATCGGTGAACTTCCTCGACGGTGGCGGCAACCCCGTGGACGACACCGATGACATCGCCAGCGCGGTCATCACGGGCGCGAGTTCGAATTTCACGCTGACCTATTCGGTGGATGTCGGCGCGGGTGCGGGCGTGGTTCTCATGGGCGACATCACGTCGGACAAAATTCTCCGTGGCATTTATTCGGTCCCGGACTCGACCGGGGGTTCTACGTTCACACTGGGGAGTTTCAAAGGCGTCAATTTCTCCGCGGATGGAGGACTCGTGGTGGACACGATCGTGGGCGATGCGGCGGATGTCGGGCTCCAGCTTTCCGGCGGGCTGCACAAGGACGCGGTCATCACGGTGCGAGGGGACTTGGACGCGGACATAATCCTCGGGGACGGGAAGGATTTGATTGATGGCACGCTGTTTGTCGGGGGCTCGGGAACCGCTGGCTCCGACCTGACGATCAACGGCACCACGGGCGTCAACTTCAGTTGGGTGCAGAGAAACCAGTTCCAGGGCGCCGCGACCTTCAACGGCCTCTTCAACGGGACGATCAATATTGATGGGAATACCAATGGAGTATGGACGTTTAATAAAGACGTCGCACCCGTGGCGGTGCTCCACAGCGACGACTTCGATAACGTGATCGTGAACGGGCACTTCTCCGGGCTTATTTCCACGGAGTCCAGCGACGTGAACATGAACGTGAGCGGCGACCTCAAATCCAGCGCGCGGGTTCAAGGGTCTGGCGGTATCACGCTGACCGTCGGGGGGAACGTCCTGCCCGGTGCGTCGGCGGTGTGTGACAACGGGCTGACCTTCACAGTGGGCGGCAATATGTCCGGCACCTTCGTGGCAGGAAGCTCCGATTTGTTCGGCACGGTGACGGGCAATGTCGCTGCCGCGACGCTTGTCAGTTCGTCCGACGCATCCATCACGGTGACAGGCAGCGTGATGAAATCGACCATAGAGGCGGATAACGAACTGTTCCTCGACATCACTGGAGGCGTGACGGATTCCGACATCAGCAGCGGTCACTCCGATTCGCTGCTCACGATCGACGGATCCGTTAAAAAAAGCCGCTTCAGTGGCGACACGACCGGGACCATCGGCTCCAGCATCACCGACACGCGGTTCCGGGCCTCAAATTTCGACGACGTCTCCATCACGGTCACCGGTGGGTTGACCCGCACGATCATCGAAACCGACAATGAAATCGTGGTGAACGCGACGGGGACCGTGGCGAATTCACGCTTCATCTCTACGACCGGCGGCGTGTCGCTGACGGTGGGCGGGAACTTGCTCAAGACGACCGCCATTTCCTCGGACGACGACATCTCGATGAACGTCACCGGCAACGTCCTCGGAGGCTCATTCCTCACCGACGACAGCCAGCAGACGTGGACCATCGGCGGGAACTTCCAGGGCCTGTTCATGACCGGCTCCGGGGATCTGACGATGAGCGTGGGCGGCTCGGTGCTGAAGGGCAGCCAGTTCCTTCAGGGTGACAATATGTTGTTCTCGGTGGGCCGGGATTTCGACGCGATCGTGATCGCCGATGACTTCGAACTCCAGGTCGGCGGACATGTGGCGAGTGGGACTCGGATCACGGTGAACGAGATCCGGGACCAGGGCGATGCGGATACCATCGGCTTCTCGGTTGGCGGCGATTTCGGCGGGGTGCTGAACACGGGGACGTTTGACCCGAACAGCGATGGCACCGCGGGCCAGACGCATGTGCTCGTGGCCGGAAACGTGACGAAGACTGCGCGATTCAACATCGGCGACATCGCCGGCACGTCCGCAGACGACACCTATTCCTTCGGCGGCGCCTTCCTCGGACGGCTGGCGATCGGCGGCGACCTGGACGTGGACCTCGATTTCGCCGGCGCCGTCGCGCGGATCATCGTGGGCGGTGCGATCCAGGACACCATCGCGGTCACCGGCAAGCTCACGCAACTCGTCGCGGGCGGATCGTTGTTCACCGTCACCACGCCGGGCACGGCGGGGGATTTTGTGGACCACCTCGGCGTCATCACGGGCAACGTGACCGCCACCGGCGGCTTCGTCTCCGTCCTGCCGGGCGTGTAAGGCACCGCACTGCAAAATGGGCGATCGGGAGAACCGGATCGAGCGACGCTTCGCCGAGGCGCGGCGTCTGCATCGGGTCGGCGAGATCGAGCGCGCCGCCGAAGGCTACCGCGAAGTGCTCGAAGCCGATACGCGCCACGCGGAAGCGCTCCATTTCAGCGGCGTGATTCTTCAGCAGCAGGGGCGCGTCGCCGAAGCCATCGTGCGAATCAGCGCCGCGATCGAACTCGATCCAAAGCAGGCAGTTTTCCGTTCGAATCTCGCGGTTTCCCTGCGTGCCGCCGGGCGCGCGGGCGACGCCATCGCGCAACTCCGCGAAGCCGCGAGGCTTGATCCCGCTTACTCCGCCGGACGCCGCAACCTTGGCGTGATGCTATGCGGTGCCGGGAAGTGGGATGAAGCCTGCGGGCATCTCGAAGCCGCGCTCGCCGCCCGCGCCAACGACCCGGCCGCTTTGCGGAAACTCGGACTTGCTCGGTTGATGATCGGGCGCAACGCCGAGGCAGAGCCGGTGCTTCGCCGCGCGGCGGAACTCGATCCGGCAAATGTGGATGGCCTCAACCAGCTCGCTGTCGCGCTCAAGCGGCTCGGGCGCGCGGCGGAAGCCGAGCCGCATCTGCGCGAGGCACTGCGCCACGCGCCGCACGATGCAGATACGCTCACGAACCTCGGCGACATCCTCAACACCATCGGCCGGCAAGCCGAAGCCCTTCCGCTGCTTGAAGAGGCTGTGCGGCTCAATCCGCGCGGTCCCGAGGCCCGCAACAATCTGGCGATGGCACTCGAAGCGGAGGAACGATTCGATGAATCTGCGGCCCACCTTCGCACCGCTCTCGAGATCGCACCGGACTATACGCCTGCGCTCAACAATCTCGCGAACGACTTGTTGCGGCGCGGCCAATCTGCCGAGGCGACCGAGTGCCTGCGGCGTGTCGTTGCACTCGAACCACAGCACATCCCGGCGTGGTATTCGCTCGCGGCGCACACGCGGCACCGTTTCAGCGCGGGGGAAATCCACGCGATCGAATCAATCATCGCCAGCCCGCGCACGGCCGCTGCGACGCGCGGGCTGCTCGGTTTCGGAATGGCCGCGGTTCACGACCGGATGGGCGCGTGGGACGAAGCGTTCCGCCATGCGCAAGAGGCGGGCCGCTGGCGCAGGTCCGACTACGCGCAGCGCGGCATCGCCTTCGATCGCGAACAACATGCGCGCCGCGTGGACGAGATCATCGCGGCATTTCCCGCCGGGATTTTCGAGCGCTCCGCATCGTCGGGCATCGAGAGCGAACTCCCGGTCTTCGTGCTCGGCATGCCGCGCTCCGGCACGACGCTCGTGGAGCAGATCCTCGCCAGCCATCCGCAGGTGAGCGATGCCGGCGAGTTGGACGACGTCCTCAAAATCTCGCAATCGCTGAGAGCCGGCGGCACGCACGAGGAGTTGAGGAAAGCCGCGGAGCAGCAACTCGCGCGGTATCGGAAGCTCGGAGGAGAAGCGGCCCGCGTGGTGGACAAGACGACGGTCAATTTCCTGCATCTCGGCCAGATCGCGCTGCTCTTTCCAGGGGCGCGCGTGATTCATTGCATGCGCGACGCCCGCGACACCTGCCTCTCGTGCTTCTTCCACAACTTCGCCAGCCAGGGCTTGAACTTCACATTCGACCTCGCGGATCTCGGCACCTTTTTCCGCGACTACGAGCGACTCATGGCGCACTGGCGCACCGTGCTGCCGCTGCGGATGCTGGACGTGCTCTACGAGGATTTGGTCGGCGATTCCGGGCGATGGTCGCGGGCGCTTGTCGAATTCTGCGGGCTGGAATGGGATGCGCGCTGCCTGGATTTTCACCGCTCGGATCGCATCGTGCAGACCGCCAGCGCGCAGCAAGTCCGCGAGCCGGTTCACACGCGCTCGGTCGGCAGGTGGAAGGCGTATGAGCGGCATCTCGCTCCGCTGTTCGACGCGCTCGAAGGCCGTACGCCTGCGGAATCGCCGGAGCCGGACCGGATGGCGCGGGCGATCTCGCTGCACCGCGAAGGGCGGCTCGCCGAGGCGCGTGAGTTGTATGGCGAAGTCCTTGCGCGCGATCCGAATTCCGCGACCGCGATGCAACTGATGGGACTGCTCGAACATCAGTCGGGGAGATCTGCGGAGGGTCTCACGCTGATTGATCGAGCCATCGCCATTGACTCCGGCAGCGCGGAGTTTCACTCGAACCGCGCCGCCGTCCTCAAGGGACTCGGTCGCGTCGGCGACGCGCTCGCGTCGCTCGAATGCTCGGTCGGTCTCGACCCGTCGTATGCGAACGGGTGGAGGAATCTTGCGGTGCTGAGCGATACGGCGGGGCATCGTGAACGCGCTGAATTCGCGTGGCGGAAACTCGTGGAGCTTGATCGCTCGGCCGCCGCGTGGCGCGGATTTGGACGCAGCCTCGCACGACGCGGTCACAACGACGAAGCGGAGTCGGCGCTGCGGCGGGCAGTCGCCGCGGATCCACGCGACGCGGAATCGTGGAACGATCTCGGCGTCGTGCTCCGCGAACAGGAGCGGTTCGAGGAGGGCGAGCGTTGCCATCGTGAGGCGATCCGGATCGCGCCGGAGCCAGCGGTTTTTCACCTACACCTCGGTGTGCTGCTCGTGCATTGCGGACGGAACGACGAGGCGCTTGCCGCTTTCGACGAGGCGCTGAGACTGGATCCGGCGAACGCAGATGCCCGGCACAACCGCGGCGCGGCGCTGGCGACGCAAATGCGGGACGATGAAGCGATCATGGAGTTTCACCGTGCGCTGAGCCTGAACTCCGGCGAGGCCGAGATCCACAACAGCCTTGGCGCATCGCTCTTTTCACTCGGCCGGTTCGACGAAGCGATGGTCGCCATCGAAACCGCCCTGCAACTCGCGCCGGAGCATGGTCTCGCGCATTTCAACCGCGCCCAGTGCCTGCTCCTGCGCGGCGACTGGGAGCGCGGGTTCGAGGAATTCGAATGGCGCTGGAAACGCCCCGGTGCCCGAGATCGGCGTGGCGAGCGACCGGCGTGGAATGGCGAAGCGCAACCGGGCATGACCCTGCTCGTGTATGCCGAGCAGGGTCTCGGCGACACACTCAATTGCCTCCGCTTTTTGCCCGCCGCACGCGAGCGTGTCGCGCGACTCGTGGTCGAATGCCAGGCATCGCTCGTGCCGCTCGTGAGGCTGGTGCCCGGCGTGGATGACGTGATCGCAAAAGGGGAGCCGCTACCGGCTGCGGATGCGCAGATCGCGTTGATGACGCTGCCCGCCGTCTTTGGCACCCGACCCGAAACGATGCCCGGTCTGGCACCTCCGCAGTTTAAAGTCCCGGTGCCACTGCTCGATTATTGGCGCGAGCGGATCGGCTCGAGCGAAGGATTCCGAGTGGGCCTCGGCTGGCAGGGGAATCCGCGCTTCAAGCGCGACGCGCTCCGCTCGATCCCGCTGCGCGAATACGCGCCGCTGGGGAAAGTCGGCGGCATCCGCTGGATCGCGCTCCAGCAAGGTCCGGCGCTTGAGCAAGTGAAAGCCGCGCCTTTCGCCATCGAGATTCCCGATCCGGGCCAGCCCGATACGCTGCGGCCCTTTCTCGACACTGCGGCGATCATTGCGCAACTGGATCTCGTCATCACCAGCGACACCGCGCTCGCCCATCTCGCGGGAGCAATGGGCGCCCCGGTGTGGATTGCCCTGCCACACGTGCCCGACTGGCGCTGGCTGATGTCGGGCTCGGACTGCGCGTGGTATCCCTCGGCGCAGTTGTTCCGGCAGCGAAAGCGCGATGACTGGCCGTTCGTCTTCGAGGCGATGGCCGCGCAGTTCTCGTCTATTCAGGCGGAATAGAGTGCCAGGCGGATGGTTCCCGGTATGCGGCGGAATGAATGGCACCTGCTCTAGAACGACTCGTCCGCCAGCAGCACCGGAATTCCGTCGCGGATCGGATAAGTCCGCGCGCCGTCGAGTGTGACCAGCGCATCCTCAAACGGCTCTGGCACCAAGCCGGAGCGCGTCCGCAGGGAACCCGCCTCGCGAAGCGCGAGCAATCGTCCCACAAGATCACGCGGTGCCGGTTCCAGCGGCTGGCGGGTCTCGGGGCAGCGGAGCAACCCGGTCATCAGTATTTCGGGAATGCCGTGTCCACCCGCTCCGCCCACGCATCGAAGCCGCCCGCCACATTCCACACGCGGCCAAAGCCCGCCTCCTGCAGCATCTTCACCGCGTGCGCCGAGCGTGCGCCGTTTTTGCAGATCAAAATCGTGTCCACCGCGCTGTCCAGCTCGCTCATCCGCGCGGGGAGTTGCGCCATCGGGATCAGCTCCGCGCCCGCCAGCGCGCAGATGTCGCGCTCGTATGGCTCGCGCACATCCACGAACTTGAACGCCGCCTTCGCATCGAGCTTCGCCTTGAGTTCCTCGACGCTCACCGCGGGCACATTCGCCTCCTCCTCCTTGCGGGCACGCGCCTGCGGGATGCCGCAGAATTGATCGTAATCAATGAGGTCCGTCACCGTCGGATCCGGGCCGCACAGCGGGCACTTCGGATCCTTCCGCAGTTTGAACTCGCGGAATTTCATCGCCAGCGCGTCGAAATTCACCAGCCGGCCGATGAGCGGTTCGCCGATGCCGCAGATGAGCTTCACGGCCTCGACCGCCTGCATCACGCCGATGATGCCCGGCAGCACCCCGAGCACGCCGCCTTCCGCGCAGGTCGGCACTTCGCCGGGCGGCGGCGGCTCGGGGAACATGCAGCGGTAGCACGGCCCGCCGAGGCGCGGGGCGAAGACGGTGCATTGCCCGTCGAAGCGGAAGATGCTGCCGTACACGTTCACTTTCCCGGTGAGGAAGCAGAGGTCGTTCGTGAGGTAGCGCGTCTGGAAGTTGTCCGTGCCATCAATGATGATGTCGTACGGCCCGGCGATCTTCCGCGCATTTTCCGACGTGAAGAGCGTCTCGAAGATATCCACCTGCACGTTTGGGTTGATGTCGCGGATGCGCTCGCGGGCCGACTTGCACTTGCTGCGGCCCATGTCCTTCGTGCCATGCACGACCTGGCGCTGGAGGTTGGAAAAATCCACCACATCGCTGTCCACGATCCCCAGCCGCCCCACGCCCGCCGCGGCGAGGTAGAGCAAAATGGGCGAGCCGAGCCCGCCCGCGCCGATGCACAGCACGCTCGCGGCCTTGAGGCGCTTCTGCCCTTCGAGCGTGACCTCGGGCATGATGAGATGCCGCGAATAGCGCGCGATCTCGTCGTTGCTGAATTCCTGCTTCGCACTCCGCGAAGCCTCGATGATGCTTGGCACTGGCATGATGGTTTTTTCCGAAATGGGGGCGGAGGATTGCTTGTGACGCGAGAAGTGAGAAGCGGGAAGTGCGGAAGTTGTGGAATGCACCCGGCCGGGCGTGATTGATTTCCGGTCCGCAAGCGTGCAGGCGGCGGCAGGGAGCGGCGACATTCCTGTCGCCGTCCGCGCATGCGCCGAAGGCGCGCACACCCTCGGCAACGCGGCGGAGCACCGTTCCGCGGCAAAAATTTTCCCTCACTCGCCACCGCCCGCCACCCTGCCGGAAAATGCGCGCCTCCGGCGCAACCAGCGACGGCGACAGGAATGTCGCCGCTCCTTGTGCGCCGCCTCTCCACACCTTCACCCCAGCTTCCACGGCCCTTTCTGCTCCTCCAGGTGGACTCACTTACAATCACGCCCCACCCGGCCTCCGGGCAGCATTCGAGCTAATTATAATTCGGCTTGGGAGTTTATTCGTCGCGTGACGCCTAGCGCGTCCAGCAGATCCATTGAACCAACCTTTGCCACCGACATGCCCTTTCCCGAAAAAGACGGACGCCATCTGGCTGATGATCGCCCACCCGTCACGGGACACGCCATCCCAGGGAGTGGAATCGCACATATTTACAGCCCCGGGATGATGCGTCGCATAGAAAAGGCGGCTTTCGTTCTATGTGGGCTCTTCGCAATCGGCACGGCCGGGGCAAGTGCGCAGGATGATCCGGAGCTGGAGCAGTATTTCGTGGCGAACGCGGCTTACAATCGCAACCTCTTCCCAGTGGCGATCCCGCAGTTTGAGGGCTTTCTCGCGAAGCACCCGAACCATCCGAAAGCGGACATGGCGCGGCGGGGGCTGGGGCTGAGTTTTTATGCGCTGAAGCAATACGACAAGGCGCTGCCGCATTTCGCCGCGCTGCTGGCCAAGCCGGGCCTCGCCGCGGAGATCGAGCGGGATCGGATCATCATGCTGCAAGGGCAATGTATGTTGCACTCGTCGAAGGCGGAGGATGCGCGGAAGCTGTTCATCGAAAACTGGGAGAAGCTGGCGGACCCGAAGTTCAAGACGGCGGCGCTGGCGGCGATTTGCGACGTGGCGTTTGGAAAGGCGGAGTGGGACAAGGTCATCGAGTGGACGGAGAAGCTGCTCGCGACCACGCCGAGTCCCGACCAGGCGGGGCGCGGGATCTACCAGCGCGGCTTTGCTTTTTTCAAAACGAACAAGCTCGCGGAAGCGGCGGCGGCGCTCGAAAAGGTCGCAGCCACCGAGGCGGACGCTGCTTGGAAGACGCGCGCGGCTTACCTCCAGGCGGAGTGCCACGCCACCCTCGGACAGCCCGAGAAGGCCGAGCCGGCCTTCGCGGCGGCGCTGCCTGGCATGACCGGCATCGAGGCCGCCGAGTGCCAGTACCGGCTGGGTGTCGCCCGCTTTATTCTCAAGAAGTACGAACCGGCGGAGGCTGATTTCGCCGGGTATCTGAAAAACGCGAAGCCCGACGAGAAAGGGCAGCCTGCGCCGTATGTCGGCGACGCGAAACTTTACATCGCGCGCAGTCTCTTTGAGCGGGAGGACAAGAAGGCGGAGCAGCAATTCGCGGCGCTTGCTGGGGGCGATGATCTCGTGGCGGCGAAGGCCAACCTTTGGTGGGCGCGGGTGTTTTCGCGGAACAAGGAAAACTTCGACCGAGCGGCGGACATCCTCGCGCCGGTGGTCGGGCGCTTCAAGGCGTCGCCGGTGATTGACGACCTGGACTTTGACTACGCGAACGCGGAGATGAGCCGCAAGACGCCCGACTGGGCGAAGGCGGCGGCGGCGTTGCAGCGCGTGGAGGGGCGCGGAAAATTCGGCCAGATGGCGGAGGTGCTGGCCCAGCGCGCGACGTGCCTGCACAAGCTGCAGGATTTCAACGGCAGCATGCAGGTGAACGACGCCTTGTTGCAGCGCTTCGCGCAGAGCCCGCTGGTCGGCGACGCGCGGTTCATCCGCGCGGAAAACCTTTTCCTGCTCAATCGCGCCGAGGAAGCGACGAAGGCCTACGCGGAGTTTCTCGCCGCGCACAAGGATCACCCGAACGCGCTCGCGGCGGAGTTTCGTCTCGCGCAGATTCACCACCTCGCGGGCCGCTGGGAGGAATCGCTCGCCAGCGCCAGGCCGCTGCTCGCGAAGAAGCCCGAGGGCCGTCTTTTCGCCCAGTTGTCGTTCGTGGTCGGCGACTGTTTTTTCCGCCAGGAAAAGTGGGCCGAGGCGATCCCGCCGCTGGAGGCCTTTGTCGGCGCTCGCGTGGACATGGGCACGCCCGTCGAGATCGGCAAAGGCGGCAAGCCGAAGAACCGCAAGAAGCGGGCGGTCACGATGGCGCCCAACCTCGATACCGCGCTGCTCCAACTGGCCGTCGCTTGCGACAAAACCAACCAGAAGGAAAAGGCGCTCGATTACCTGATCACCCTCACCGGCGATTTTGGCGCGCCCACGCCGCACCTGCCGCTCGCGCTCGCCGAACAAGGCCGCCTCGCCTACGAAATGCAGGATCTCGCGCTCGCGCGGGCCGCGCTCGAACGCTTTCTCGCCGAGGACACGGCGGCGAAGGAGCCTTTCAAAGCGGGTGCCGCGGCGCAGATGCCGCGCGTGCTGTATTACCTTGGCTGGGTGGATGCCTCCGAGAACAAGCACGTGCCCGCCGGCGAGCGCTTCGCGAAAGTCCCGCGCAATCATCCGCTCGGCGCCGATGCCGCCTTGCAGCACGGCATCGCGCTGGTCAACGCGGCGAACTTCAAGGACGCGGCGAAACATTTTCCCGAGATGCTCGGCCAGTTCCCGCAGCACGAGAAACTCGCGCTCGTGGTTTATTACGCGGGGCTTTCCGCCGCGCGGATGGAGAGCTGGGGCCCTGCGGCCGGGCACTTCAAGCGCTTCATCGAGAAACATCCCGACGCCGAATTTGCCGACCAGGCGCTCTACGAATGGGCGTGGTGCGAACGCTCGCTGAAGCGCAACAAGGAGGCCGTCGCGCTTTACGACCAGTTGCTCGCGAAGCATCCGAAAAGCCCGCTCCTCGTGAAGGTGCAGAGCGAACTCGCCGAGCTGAACCTCGACAGCGGCGCGCAGGAGAAAGTCATCACGCAGCTCACGGAAACCCTGAAGGCCACGACCGACGAAACGCTGCGGGAGCCGATCCGCATCCAGCTCGCCAGCGCGCATTACAAGAAGGGCGATCACCAGGCCGCCGCGGGGCTTTTTGAAACGCTGCTCACGGATTACCCGAAGTCGAAGCTGCGCGCGTCCATGCTTTTCCAGGCCGGCGAATCGCGGCTGAAACTCAAGGAGACCGTCGCGGCGCGCGACCATTTCGCCGCCGCCGCGAAGCTCCCCGGCACCGACGCGGCGCTGTCTGAGAGCATCGTCATGCGGCTCGGCGAGACCCAGGCGATGACCGAGCAGCACAAGGAAGCCATCGCGACCTACCGTGATTTTCTCAACCGGTTCAAGGAAAGCCGCTGGACGCGCAACGCCATCTTCGGCCTCGGTTTCGCGCTGGAGAACACCGGCAAATTCAACGAAGCCATCAACGAATACCGCAAGCTGCTCGCCGACCCGAAGCTCCTCGACCTCTGGACCGTGCGAGGCCGTTTCCAGACCGGCGAATGTCTCTTCAACACGAAGAAATACGAGGAGGCCTTGGCGGAGTTTGTGAACCTCGAACTGAATTACAAACAATACCCGGACTGGCAGGCCAAGGCCGCGCTCGAAATCGGCCGCGTGCTGCTCGCGCAGAACAAGCGCGATGACGCCACCAAGAGCTTCAAGGATGTCGTCAACCGTTACGGCAAGGAGAACGCGGCCGTGGTGGCCCGCCAATACCTCGACCAACTCCGCACCAATCAATAACCAACCAACGAAAAACCCATGCACTCAAACCAACCTCATATTCTGAAAATCCGGCGATGGAGCGCGGCGCTTCTGCTCAGCACATTCGTCTTCCTCGCGTGTCACTCGGTGGCCCATGCCGCGGAGGCTGGCGCGGGCGCCGGCAAGGAAAAGGACACGATGTTCACCCTCATCAAAAAGGGTGGGCCGGTGATGTGGCCTCTCGGCCTCGGCTCGATTCTCGCGCTCGCGCTCGGGCTGGAGCGCTTCATCTCGCTGAGCCGGAATCGCATCCTGCCCGACGGCTTTCTCTCGGGTCTCGCGACCGCGTGGGATGCGGATCCCACGGGCAAAAAGGCGGAGGATTACTGCGACGAGTCGAAAGGTGCTGCGGGCCACGTTTTCAAGGCGGGCATCCAATGGCGGAACGAGGGCTACCAAGCGGTGAGCAAGGCCATCGAGGACGCAGGCGCGCGCGAGGCCGACAAGATCACGCGCAGTCTGCGCCCGCTTTCCCTCATCGCCAGCGTCAGCCCGTTGCTGGGTCTGCTGGGGACCATTTACGGCATGATTGATTCGTTCCAAGCCACGGCGGAAAGCGGCGGCGCGGCCAAGACCTCGGACCTGGCGACCGGCATTTACGAGGCCCTCGTCAGCACCGCCGCCGGGCTGACCATTGCCATCCCGGTGCTGTTACTTTTCCAGTGGCTCTCCAGCAGGGCGGACCGGGCGATTGACCACATTGACGAGGTCGGCACGGAGTTTGTCGTGAAACACGCCCGGCTCACACCCACGCCCGCCAAGCCATGAACTGCCGCCGCCGCCCCCGCCCGAACACCGATGAGCTGATCAGCATGACCAGCATGATGGATTTGATTTTCCTGCTGCTCATTTTCTTCCTCGTCACCACGACGTTCAAGGAGGAGGAGATTGACCACACGGTGAATCTGCCGGTGGACGCGAGGAACCAGGCGCTGACCCAGTCGGCGGGCAACCTCATCACCATCAACATCCGCAAGGATGGCTCCTACATCGTGCTGGGAAAGCAGGTGACCGAGGAGAGCATCACGAAGTGGATGACCGACGAAGTGGCGAAAAAGCCCGACATCAAGGTGCTCATCCGCAGCGACCAGGATGCCAAGCACCTCTACCTCGCCAACGTCATGTCCATCTGCCGCCACGCTGGCGTGCCGAAGGCGAACATCGCGGTGAAGACGCAAAACTAGGAAACCATGGCCGACACACCCGCCAACGAATCCGCAGCTCCGCGCAAGGCTTTCCTCGGCCTGACGCGCGCGCGGCGTTACAGGATTTACGCGTGGAGTGCGCTGGCGCTATTGCTCGCCGGGGTGATTTGGACGTGGTGGTATCTGCGCCCGGAGCGCTGGTATAAATACACGGACCAAGTTGCGTTCGAGCAGGTCGCGCGGGATGTGAAGCCGGGTTACGTGCTGTGGGAAAAGGCGACGCCGTCGGGCGAAGGGGTCGGCCCCGCGGATGACATCCGCCAGCCGACCATCTCCTCCGACGGAACGCGGATGATCTACACCACCGGCGCCGCGGGCGGAGACGCGAACCTTTTCCTCCGCGTGTGGGATGGGAGCAACTGGGGCGCGCCGCGACCTATGCGCGCGCTGAACAGCAAGTTCCACGAAACCGCGCCGGCGCTGAGCGGCGACGGCAAGCTGCTTTACTTCTCCAGCGACCGGCCCGGCGGACGCGGTGGCACCGACATCTGGGTCGCAAAATGGGACGGCGTCGAATACGCGTGGCCGATGCCGCTGACCGAGCGGGTCAACACACCCTTCGACGAGACGGACCCCGCGCCATCGCCCGATGGCATCGTGCTCTACTTTGCCTCGAACCGTCCGCACCCCGTCGTCGGCATCGGCGAGAAGGAAGCCGCTGCCGCCGCCGCAGCGGCCGCGCTGCTGGAGAACGTCAACGACCGCAAGGTGGACTTCGACATTTACTCCGCCGACATCGCGGGCGACACGCCCTTCGAGCTGATCGTCGAGCATCAGTTGAGCATGCTCTACTCGCTGCGCCAGGGGGCGCTGGCGAATCCCGCAGTGATGGCGAAGCTCGGCGGCTCGTCTGAAACCGAGGCGGCAGTGAGCAAGGCGCTCGCCTTTCTCGCCGCGACGCAGGATCCGGACGGACGCTGGAATCTCGGCAAGAACAAGGGCAAGGCCGGCCACGATGTCGCCGCGACCGCATTCTCGCTGCTCGCGTTTTATGGCCGCGGCGAACGCCACGACATCGAGTGCAAATACCGGGATAACGTGAAGCGCGGGCTCGACTGGCTGCTGAGCCAGCAGAATGTCGCCACTGGGGATTTGCGCGGGCCCAATCCGCCGGGCCAGGGGATGTACGACATGGGCATCGCCTCGCTCGCGCTGTTCGAGGCCTACGGCGTGACCAAGGACACCGCCCTGCGTCCGCGCGTAATCGCAGCGATCGAATTCCTCGCGGACTCGCAGCACGAGGAAGGCGGCTGGCGCTATACTCCGAAGGAACGCGGCGACCTTTCGGTGACGGGCTGGATGGTCATGGCGCTGGCCAGCGCCGAGATGTCCGGCATTCCGGTGCCGGAAAAAACGAAGGCGGGCGTGGTGAATTTTCTCAAGCGCATCAGCGGCGGCAAGGAGGGCGGCGCGTATGGCTACACGGATTCGCCCGGCAAGGGCGGTCGCGGCTCCGGCGCCATGGATGTGGTCGGATTTTTCTGCTCGCAGTTGCATGGAGCGTCGGCCAACGCGGCGCGGGCGTTCGAGTCGGCGAGCTATTTAAAGACCACGGGCTTCAAGCTGGAGGATGTCTATTACACCTACTACGGCTCCCTGGCGGCCTATCAGAATCAGGGACCGCTGTGGCGGGAATGGAAGGAAAAGATGCACGCGGAGTATCTCAAGGCGCAGACCGCTGACGGTTCGTGGCTCTGGACCGGAGGCCACTCCGGTGGGATGGGCCCAGTGATCTGCACCGCGCTCGTCACGCTCTGCCTCGAGGCGCACTACCGCTACTCGCCGCTCTACGGCCTCGGTTTCGAGCCGGACCCGGCGGGGCCAAACCCGAACGTCGTGGATGGCGAGGCGCTGCCCAAGACGCCGATGTTCCGCCACGCGAAACATCTCGCGGTCCTCAGCTCACCCGCCGACGACACCGCACCGGTCGTCACCGACCACGGCGACTTCATGTATTTCACCTCGCGCCGCGCGGGCGGGCTTGGCGGGGCGGACATCTACCGCTCGCGCGTCAGCAGCGATGCGCCGACCGCGCCGGTCAACCTCGGCCCCGAGGTCAACAGCGCGGGTGACGAGACCGATCCAGCGGTGCGCATGGCGGGCTTCCACCTGCTTTTCAATTCCACCCGCGACGGCGGCACCGCCGGTCTTTTCAGCGCGAAAAGCAAGCGCGTCGTGCGGCAGTTCGACTACGCAAAAATGCCCTCCGGCGAATGGTTGCGCAGCAACCTCGTCTGGCTGATCGCCGCCGCGCTCGCGCTCGTCGCGTTTCTTTACCTCACCATCCGCGCGCTCCGTCCGGTGCCCGTGGAGGAAACACCGACCGCCCCGGAAAAAGCCGCTGGCTGACCTCGCATGAGCACCGACGATAAACGACTAATCAGGAAAAAACGCAGCAAGGGCCGTATCTTTTTCGCCCTTGCCGCGCTCGCCGTACTCGTCGGGCTCGGCTGGGTGATCCAGGGCAAACTGCACGAAGAGGTGTGGGCGTACTTCACCGACAACGCCGGCACCAAGGTCGGCGTCGAGGAGGAGAAAGCCCGGCGTGTTCTTTGGCAGGACCCGAAGCAGAATGTTTTCACCGAGCAGAAAGACCCGCAGGCACCCGCCGTGCCCGATCCGGTCAACCTGCCGGGCGGGCGCGTCGAAGCGGCCTTTTCGCCCGATGGCACGATGATGGTGCTGGTGCGCTGGGATGAAGCCGCCGGCAAAAACGCGGAGCTGTTTCTCGCGCGCTGGGATGGCCGCGTGTGGTCGCGCCCGGAGCCTGTCGCCGCAGTCAACAGCCCGGCCAACGAGCGCGGGCCGGCCTTCTCGCAGGATGGCCGCACGCTCTACTTTGCGTCCGACCGCCCGGGCGGCGCGGGTGGCTACGATCTGTATGCCGCGCGCTGGGATGGCAAGGCGTGGGGCGGCGTCGAGTCGCTCGGCCAGCCGCTTAACACCCCCGCCTCCGAACTCGGCCCCGCGCCTTCCGCCGACGGGACGCGCCTGTATTTCACCTCCGACCGCAACGGCAAACGCGAGGACATCTTCGTCGCCAGCGCGCTGCCCGCCGAGCCCGTCCCCGCGCCCGCACCCGACCCGAAAGCCGCCCCGAAAGCCGACCCGAAAGCGCCCGCGAAACCCGTGCTGCCACCGCTGCCGAAATTCGCCGCCGCCGAGCCCGTCGGCGCGCTGAATTCCACCGCCGACGACGCCGAGGCCGCGCTCACCCGGCGCGGCGACCACGTCTTTCTCGCCTCCGATCGCGACCGCAAAGACGAGACCGGATTTGGCATCTACCTCAGCCGCGTTGTCGCGGGCGTGACGCAGCCGCCGGAAAAAGTGGATCTCTATTTCAAGGCGGGCGACACCACCGATCCCGCCGTGCGCATGGATGGCTTCGACCTGCTCTTCAGCGCGAAACTGCCCGACGCCGCCGCGGCGCCGGAGCAGAACTACCGCCTTTACCGCTCCACCACGCGCGAGGTTTTCGGCTACACCGACTTCTCGCGCTGGGAGCAATTCAAGACGCTGCTCAACAACATCCTGTGGCGGCTGCTGCTCGCCCTCGCCGCGCTCATCGCCCTCATCTATCTGCTCGAGCGCTGGCGCGACCTGACCAGCCTTTACCACAAGTGCCTCGCCGGCTCCGCCGCCATTCACCTGCTCATCCTTTTCCTGATGATGATCTGGTTCATCAGCGAAGAAATGAAGCCCGGCGGCGAGGCGCAGTCTCCGGAAATCGCGGTCAGCATCGAGGCGCTCGCGCAGGAAAAACTCGCGCTCGAAAGCACCCCGCAGGAGGTGAAGATGGCCGACACGCCCGTCGCGCTCGTGACCGACAAACTGGAGAGCGATTTCAAGATTCCGCGCTTCGAGCCGCAGCAGGAAACCAAGACGACGCCCATCGTCGCGAGCACCGCGAAGACCTCGCTCGTCACCGACATCCGCCTTTCGAAAGCCAACACCGCCGCCGCCGAAACACCCGTGCCGATGCCGGCAAAAGACCTGCCGCTGCTCAGCGCGCTACCCGCGACCGTGCTGCCCGAGCCGGAAACTCCGAAGCTCGAGGAAAGCAACCCCGCCGAGCAGCAGAAAGCGGTGGAGCAGGCCAACCCGCTCAACGACGTGTTCGTGCCCACGAACGCCATCCCGCAGGTTGCCACCGCGAAGCTGGCCAAGAACGCCACGCCCGCCAACGCCCCGGCCCAGGAACCGACCAAAGCCACGGAAGTCAAAGCCGGCGGGGCCGCCACGCAGACCACCGACACCGGCGGCGATACCGTCGTCGCGCACCGCGGCCTCGAAGCCGTCGGCACGCCGCCGAAGCTCGATGGCGCGGGCACCCTCGCCACGATGGCGCTCAAGCTGCCCGGCACCGATTCGCAATCCGACCCGCTCCTGCCCGGCAAACTCGAAACGCCGCAACACGAACTCGACGCCAACGCATTGACCAAGCTGATCCAGAAACAGCGCGGCAAACCTTCGCAGGAAACCATTGACCAGCTCGGCGGCTCCGACGCCACCGAACGCGCCATCGGCCTCGCGCTCGAATGGCTCGCGCGCAACCAGGAACCCGCGGGCCACTGGGACACCCGCAAGCACGGCGGCAACGGCGATTATGACACCGCCAGCACGGGACTCGCGCTGCTTTGCTTCTACGGCTGGGGCGCCAGCCACACCGCCGAGAACAAGTATCAGGGCAACATCCGCAAGGGAATCGACTGGCTGGTCGCCCAGCAAAAGCCGAACGGCAACCTCGATGGTCCCGCCGGCCGGATGTATGCCCACGGCATCGCCGCCATCGCGCTCTGCGAAGCCTACGGCGTGAGCAAAGATCCCGCGCTCAAGGCCCCCGCGGAAAAAGCCATCGCGCTCATCATTTCCGCCCAGAGCCCCAAGGGAGGCTGGCGCTACACGCCCACGCCGGGCGACTCCGACACCTCCGTCACCGGCTGGCAATACATGGCGCTGCACAGCGCGCGCATGGCCGGGCTCGAAGTTCCGGAGGCAGTTTTTGAAAAAGCCCGCAAGTGGCTCGACACCGCCGGCGGCGGCAAACACGGCGGCCTCTACGGCTACACCGGGCCGGAGCGCAGCAACGCCGCGATGATCGCCACCGGGATGTTCTGCCGCCAGCTCGACCTCGTCCCGCCCACCGACCCGCGCATGACTGAAAGCGCCGAGGCGCTCAAGATGCACCCGATGAACGTCCGCGCCCCGGACATGTACGCCGTTTACTACACCACCCTCGCGCTCTACCAGCACCAGGGTGTGATTTGGACCGAGTGGAACGAGCGCTTCAAGGAAACCATGCCACTCCTGCAAAAGAAGGCCGGGGACGAAGCCGGCAGTTGGGATCCGAGCACTGCACACGCCGCCGCCGGTGGCCGCGTGATCTCCACCACGATGGCGACCCTGAGCCTCGAAGTTTACTACCGCCTGCTGCCGATGTACGGCTTCCGCAACAAAGACGCGCCCCCGCCAAAGCAAAAGAGCGAACCCGCAAAGAAGCCATAACCCCTCTCGGCGCCTGGCGATCAGGAATGACCACGGGGGTCATCCGCCTACCTCCAGCAGGCAGGCCGCTGCTCCTGGCCGCCGTGGACGAAGCAGAGCTTCGCAGACAATGGCGTTACCAAGCTGGAGCTTGGTGACGAGGCGGACCCGACCCTTTTCATCGCCCAGCACGGCCGGCTCCAAGGCGGCGGACGGCTCGCCTCGGTGCCGATCAATACCTTCGTCGCCTACAACGGCCCCGCCGACCTGGCTGCGGCGACGGCGGAGGCTGGAGGCGCGGCGCGTTCGCCGCTTACGCCGAATCCCAACGCCCAGCCCTCCTCGACCTCGCGCATCCGGCCCCGCAGCGTTTACAAGGTCGATCCGTATGAGGACATGCGGAATTTCGGCTATTGAAAAGCAGGCGAGGTTTTGCCGCTTCGCGCGGTAGGATGGGCGCAGGCGGCAGGAAGGCGCGGAGCATTGCGCGCAGGGAGCGGCTCCCTCCGCCTCGCTTCGATCGCCCGCGCGAGGTTGTGAACCTCGCCTGCTTTCCCTCTCGTTTGGGAACGGATTTGGGAGGCGAAACGTCGTTTCGGTGGCACTCGATTCACACGGTCAGCACTCTCCGGAGGAGCATCCCCGGCAAATTGCGCCGCGTGGGTCTCACCCTTTCCACACCGGCCCGATGGTGCCGCCGGGGATGAACTCCGCCGGGAAGGTCACCTGGCGCAGGTCCGTGCGGCGCTCGCTGAGCGCGATGGCCCATTGCACGATGCGGCGGATCACCGGTTCGACGCGCCAACTGATGTGCGCGATCGGCGGTTGGCACCATTGGAAACAGGGGTCGCGGTCGGTGGCGATGATCGAGACCTGCTCCGGCACGCGCAGTCTGTGGTCGGCGAGAAACTGCTGCCCCGCGAGGACGATGGGCGTTTCGTCGAGGATGAGGGCGGTGGGCGGCGTGGTCCGAAAGAGCGACGTGAAGAGCGCGCGCAGGCCCTCGGGGGTCTCCTCCCACTCCGGGAGGTTGAAGTCGCGTTTTCCGCCGTAGCCATGTGCGGTCAGTTCTGTGAGAAAGGCGCTGGGCACGGGTGCCGGCACGGGTTCCCGCTGCGGCCGGCGGCCGACTAAGACGATGCGCCGGTGGCCGAGCGCGATGAGCTGGCGTGTGGCGGTGAGCACGGCGGGCAATTTGTTCGGCCCTATGCCAGCGATGGGCAATCCGGCGCGGTTTCCGAACATGGCCAGCGTCGGGAACGGCTGCGTGGCGAACCACTCCAACAGGGCGCGCGGACCGGCGCTCACCACCCATGCGTCGGCCCGCGCTTTCCGCACATGGGAGGCGATGCGACGCTCCTCGTGCCGCAGCTCGCACTGCGATTTTTCCGCGAAAAAAACGGTGAATCCCGCCGATTCCAACGCGTGGTGGAGTTCGAGGAAGAGTTCCATACTGACGCCGGATTCATTGGCCAGTGAGTCGAAAAGCAGGATGCCGATTCGCAGCGGACGCTTCGGGCGGGCGACCCGCGCGGGCACATGACGGCTGCGGCCGTTCGCGCCCATTTTCACCAGCCCCTCGGCCTCGACGGTCAGGAGCGCCGCGCGCAGCGTTTTGGTGGCGACACCGAGTTCCTGCGCGAGCAGCACCACCCCGGGAAGCTGCCCCTTCCAGCGCCCCGTCCGCAGACCCTCGCGCAGGAGGGCGGCGGATTGTTCGACGACGGAAAGGCGGCGGAGCAGGGACATGGTGCGGGTGGTTGCCGGATGGGGGATATTCTACCCTACCCGATTTGCAATAAAATTTTGCCTTGGTTGCAGAAACGGAGAAAAGCAGCACGTAGATCAATCCAGATTTTTTCCCGAACAAGCCACTCCAACCCAAACCACAACCAGACCAAACCGCGATGACATTTCTGCCAGACATTCAAACCACAACACGCACCCACACCATGAAAAACCCCACCATACCCCTCCGCCGCAAAACCTCGCGTATTCTCGCGGGATCAATCGCGGCCTTCCTCACCATGCAAGCCGCGCACGCCGCCAACGGCACATGGACACAAACAACCTCCGGCGGCAATTGGAGCGACACGGCCAACTGGAGCGGCGGCACCATTGCGGACGGTGCCTTCACCGCCGACTTCAGCACGATCGATATCACCGCCGATAACACGGTGCACCTTGACAGCGCCCGGACCTTTACCACTCTCAAATTCGGCGATACAGACACCAGTTCCGCCGCAAGCTGGATCCTCGACAACAATGGAAATTCCGCCAACACCCTTGCCGTCGCGGGCACCCCGTTCATTACGGTCGGTCCCGTGGTCAGCCCCGTTCTCCCTGGCCTTGGGACCGGCAAGAACGTCACCATCAGCGCGGTCATCGCCGGCACACCCGGCGGTAGTACCGGCCTGGTCAAGAACGGTCTCGGCACGCTGGTCCTCTCCGGCGCCAATACCTTCACCCGCGCTTCTAATAACGGCTCCCCCGCCATGTCGGTCAACGCGGGCACCGTGATCATCGCCTCGGACAGCGCCTTTGGCGCCACTACGGGCACCGATTTCAACGCCACCACGTTGCTGAGCCTCAACGGAGCCACCGCGACCCTGGAGGCGAGCGGCACGGCGCGCACTGTGGCCAACCCCATTTGGTTAAATAACAACGCGACGGTCACGGGCAGCCTCAGTATCACGTTCAGTGGCACCGTCTCTGGCCGCGGCGGCAGCCGGATGCTCACCAACAACATCACCGGCGCCGGCACGCTGTCACTGACCAACAATGTTTACACGGATTGGACTACCACATTCCAGACCATAACCTTTGCTGGCACGGGCAATACCCTTATCTCTGGCGCCATCGCAAATAATACAGCCAACATCTCCGGCCAAAACGGCAGTATAACCAAGGACGGCACCGGCACACTCACCCTCTCGGGCGCGAACACCTACACCGGCGCGACGACGGTGAACGGCGGTATATTGAATTTCCTGAACACCAGCGCCAAAACGGCTGCCACTGCCACTGTAGCAGCGGCAGGCACAATCGGTCTCGGTGTGGGCGGCTCAGGCTTCTATAGCGCAACGGATGTGGACAACCTCTTCGATGCCACGCTGACCGGCTTCTCCATGAACGCCGCCTCCGGCGTTGCCATAGATACTTCGGCTGGGAACTTCGATCAAAATACCAACCTCGACTCCGCACGCGCCCTGACAAAACTCGGTGCGAATACCCTCACGCTGTCCGGCACGAATGCCTTCACCGGCGCGACGACGGTCAGGGCGGGAACTTTGTTGGTGAGCGGCTCGCTCTCCGGCACGACATCGGTGGCGGTGAACGACACCGCGACGCTGGGCGGCTCTGGTGGCACGATTGGAGCCACCGCGACCACGGTGAATGTGAACGCAGGCGGCACCCTGGCTCCCGGCGCGAGCATCGGCCAACTGAACATCGGCACGGGGGGGACTAACACAGTCAACTTCGTCGGCAGCGGCGCGAGCAAAGCCATCCTCAGCATCGAATTGAATGCGCCGGACAGCACCAGCGACCTGCTTGCCATCAACGGCGACCTGAACCTCGGAGGAGCGGATGATCAACTGACGCTGACGCTGCTGAATGGCGGCACCGCCACGGGCAGCTACACCATCGCCACCTACACAGGAACGCTGACCGGGACATTCAATACCATCGTGGGAATGCCGTCCGGCTACGACATCAACTATGGAGATGGAAGCAACGACAGCATCACAATCATGGCCGTGCCTGAGCCCGGCACCACACTGTCGCTGCTGGGCGGCCTCGGTCTGCTGCTAGGCGTGCGCCGCCGTCGCAGGGCGTAATATGCGTCAACTCTTTGGAGTCAGCGCTACACGACGAGGGGCGTCTATGACACCGACGAGAACACCCATCTCAGCTTCACCCAGGCATCTGCCAAAGGAGACACTGAGCTGAACAGAGGGGCGGCACTTCGCTCTCTCGCCCGCCGCTCCATGGACGGTCAGAACGCGGAGCGGTGGCCGCGCTTCGGGTGAGCGAGTTTTCACCCTACATGATCGGGAAACTAAATTTGCACCGGGCGCGAAGCAGTGCAAAAGCTGGTGCATCCATTCTATATCAGACCTTTGAAATCCTTCCTCTTCCACTCCGTTGCCATCCGCGTTTCCCGGATTGCCTTCATCGTTGGCGCCGTCGTCTCCAATGTCTGCGCCCAAGGCCAGACAGCGACGGGTTCGACGCAGGCGGCTGCCGCACTTTTCCAAGGATGGAAACATTCGGGCGTCATGACCATCCTGACGACACCGGAAGGCGCGGACCTGCCGGCGACAGCGGTGGAGGAGGGTTTCCCGCTGCTGGTGCGGCTGGACAAGGACTGGTTTGATTTCAGCCAGGCGAAAGACGGTGGAGAGGATCTCCGTTTTGCCAATCCCACTGGCACACCGCTGGCCTTTCAAATCGAGGAGTGGGACGCGGCCGCAGGAAGGGCCAGCATCTGGGTGCGCATACCGGTCATCAAGGGCAATGCACACCAGGAATTCAAAATGTTCTGGGGCAAGGCGGATGCGGTCAGCGAATCCAAGGGAAATGCCGTGTTCAACGAATCCAACGGCTACCTCTGCGTCTTTCATCTGGCCGATCCGGTGAAGGATGAGGTCGGCGCACTCGAAGCCAAGGATACCGGCACCACGGTTTCCGCCGGAGTGATCGGCAAGAGCCGGCGGTTTGTGCCAGGCAAGGGAATCAACTGCGGGGAGAAGATCACAACCTTTCCCACCGGATCCAGTTCCCACTCCTCCGAGGTCTGGTTCAAGGCGGAGAAAACCAATACCCACCCGTTCGCTTGGGGAAATGAACAGGCCCAGGGTAAAGTGACGATGCTATTTGAAAGTCCGCCGCATATCCGAATGGATTGTTATAATTCAGCCGGCAACGTTGCCAGCAAGACACCGCTGGCCATGTCCGAGTGGATTCATGTGGTCCACACTTTCAAGGAAGGCGAATCAAGATTGTTCGTGAACGGCGTTCTTGATGGTGTGAATAAGGGCGGTCTGCCCCTGAATGTGCAAACCCCGGCAAGGATGTATATCGGCGGCTGGTATGGCAATTACCAGTTTACCGGCGATATCGACGAGGTGCGGGTTTCCAAAGTGGCGCGCTCTCCCGACTGGGTCCGGATGACGTATGAGAATCAGAAACCCATGCAGAGGCTGGTGGGCCCTCTGGTGCAGTCTGGAGCGGAGTTCTCGGTGTCTGAGCAGAAGATAACCGTATCGGAAGGCAAGAGCGCCACGGTGACGGCCAAGGTGGGGGGAGCGCAGAAGATTTACTGGATCCTGAAAAAAGGCGGAATTGAAACTATTGCGGCGGTGGACAAGCGCAGTTTCACGATTGATGCCGGGCGTGTGACCGGAGACCAGGCGCTTAGCCTTCGCATTAAGGCGGTCTATGCCGCTGCCGTGAAGAACCTTGAGATTCCGATAACCGTAAAGGAAGAGATCCCAGATCCGATTTTCACCTTGAAAGCGCCGGCAACATGGGATGGACGCGCGACCATTGAAATCGTGCCGCAGATTTCAAACTTGCAGGACCTGCAGGCGAAAAATGCCGGTGCGTTGAAATATGACTGGCAAGTTTCGGGTTTGGCCGTGATCAAGGAAGTCGCGCCGGGCAAACTGCTCCTCAAGCGTGCCCAAAACAGTGGGGAGATGATCGTGACGGCGAGGATCGGCAATGGAGGCGATATGGTCACGCAAACGGCCAGGGTCCAGGTCAAAGAACCTAAGAAAGATGCCTGGGTTCAGAGAATGCCCGCCAAGGATGAGAAGCCGGTTGACAATCAGTTTTTTGCCCGGGATGACCGGAACGAAGGAACACTATTTTATAATGGAACACTGGGCAGCAACGCTGACTCTGTCTTCTTGAAGTTGTATGCTGATGACAAGCTCATCAAAACGGAAACGCAGAAACCCGCCGCCGACAAATCCTACGCTCTTTCGATCAAGCTCAAGCCGGGATTGATCAAATACAAAGTGGAGTTCGGGACGAAGACGGGCGGGGCCGAGACCGTGGTGCAGACCGTGAGCAACCTGGTGTGCGGGGACGCCTACCTTATTGACGGTCAGTCCAACGCGCTGGCGACCGATACCGGAGAAAAGTCTCCCGCGGAAACCAACGAGTGGATCCGCAGCTATGGTGGACCCGCCGGGAAAAACGATCCACAGAACTTATGGTGCAATCCTGTTTGGAGAATTGAGAAAAAGGAGAAAGCGCAGCTTGGCTGGTGGGGCATGGAACTGGCCAAACGGTTGGTGGAAAGTCAGAAAATTCCGATCTTCATGATCAACGGAGCAGTCGGCGGAACACGAATAGACCAACACCAACGCAACGAGGCCGACCCCACCGACCGAAACACGATTTACGGCCGGATGTTAGCTCGCATGGAACAGGCCAGGCTGACTCACGGCATCCGGGGGGTGCTCTGGCATCAGGGCGAGAACAACCAGGGTTCCGCTTCGCCCACCGGCGACTTCGATTGGAAATCCTATCAGGATTACTTCCTAGAAATGTCAGCGGCGTGGAAGCAGGACTTTCCCAACATCCAGCACTATTACATCTTTCAAATCTGGCCGAACTCGTGCAGCATGGCCGGGAACACCGGCGGCGGCGATATGATCCGCGAGAAGCAAAGGACCCTGCCGCGATTCTTCTCGAACATGGATTGCATGTCCACTCTGGGCATCAAACCGGCCGGACCTTGCCATTTTCCGCTGGTCGGCTGGGCTGAATTCGCGCGTTTGATCCAGCCTCTGATCGAGCGGGACAACTATGGCAAGATTCCCAAGGATTCCATCACTGCGCCCAATCTGCGCAAAGCCAGCTACGCAACGAAAGACACGATCGCGTTGGAATTCGACCAGCCTGTGGTTTGGGCAGATAGCCTCGTGAGCCAGTTCTACCTCGACGGGGAAAAGGACAAGGTCGCCTCCGGCAGCGTCGCCGGAAACGTGCTGACCCTGAAACTCAAGGAACCCTCCACCGCTACGAAGATCACTTACCTCAAAGAAGTCGCTTGGAATCAAGATAACCTGCTCACCGGTGCCAACGGCATCGCCGCCCTGACCTTCTGCAACGTGCCGCTTCAGTCCGGAAATTCGCCAGCCGCAAGGCTCTGACCGGCAATTCTCCTGCCGGCAATTGAGACTACCAGCAACAGAACCACAATTTCCGAATGAATACACCCTATCAGGCTATCAAAACGAACCTTAAATTAACCCTAACCCTGCTGGCGCTATGCCTGGGTGCGATGAGCATGGCTCAAGCCGCCACGCTCACGCTGCGTCAAGACCAGGCCACGAATACGATATTTGTATATCGTGAAAATGTTGCCGAGCCGATCTTAACGCAGAACGCCAAGCCGGACATGCGGCCTTACCTGCATCCGATTGTGGCACCGGATGGCAAGGGCGTTCTAACGGAATTCAGTCCGGCGCATCACAAACATCAGACGGGTCTTTACTGGGGCTTTACCAAAGTCAATGGGCGGGACTATTTCCACAATCCCAGCAACGGGTATTGGCGCCGGGTCTCCAGTAAGCCGGTCGTCGCTAAAGGCGAGTCAGTAAAGTGGAGCACGGTCTATCATCTTTTGGATGCCGCAGGTCAGCCGATCATGGCTGAGACCCAGGTATGGACGATGCGGGACAGCGGCGACCGATACTTGCTGGACCTCGAGTGGACGGGAGAAGGCCTCGCGGACATCACCATCGGAAGATATGACTACGGCGGGCTTTTTCTCCGGATGCCGTGGCGGGACGGGATGGAGGGCGCTGCGATCAACAGCAACGGAAAGCGCAATAGCGATGCCACGGGACAGACCGCATCATGGGTGGATGTCGGCATGAAACTTGAGGGTCGCAGTGACCAGGCTCACATCGCCATTTTCGACCACCCCAAGAACACCGGCTACCCTCTACCATGGCGT